>JBCDBC010000339.1:0-5829 GCA_039184535.1 Bacteroidota bacterium
AGTCTTTACAGACAGTTTTCTTGGTGCCTACATAAAAGATTCAGGCTTTATTTCCTGTATCAATGGTTCAAATATAAATTAAATAACCATTCAATAAAAAATTTAATGGTTATTTTATTCTAAAGCCGTGTATTCTAATTGATGAATTTATTGATAGAACAATTTCCTCATAAAAAAAGGAGAAACGGACTACTATCCCCTCCTCCTCATTTTGTACTTCTCTATTTTTTCTATCCCATTCTCTGGTCTATCATTTCTTTTCCAAAGAGAATTTCATCCTCTATGATGGTATGAGGCATACCGGGATAAATGCGCTTGGTGACATCAGCTTCCATTTTCTCAAATATCTCAGCGCTTTCATCTACCCGCCACTTAGGTACGTGAGCATCTACATCACTACAGCCTAAAAATATGGGGGTCCCTTTCAGGCTGCCTTCATAATCTCTAGGCGTATCCTCCGGCCCTATAACCCCTCCACTGTAAATCAGCGCTCCTCCATAGGTATCCGGGTTTCTAACGAGAAATTCTGAGGTAAGACATGCACCTTGAGAAAATCCCAGGAAGAAAATCTTCTCAGAAGGGATTCCCTCCTCTTTTACCTTATCTACCAAACTCTTAATGGTAAAGATACCTGAACTGATTCCTGGCTCATTCTGAGGAATGGGTGCCAGAAAGCTGTAAGGATACCAGGTATGGCTGGCAGCCGCAGGAGCTAGGTAGGTTAACTCCGGATGTGGAAGGTGATCCGCCAGCTCCAAAATATTGGCCGGAGCAGCTCCTCTTCCATGTACCATAATCATGGCCGCCTTACCCTCTCCCAGTGGCTTGCCTTTGCCTTGTATTTCCTGACCGAAATGCGGTTTCATGTTATTTAATGTTGAATGAATGAGTTTTGAATGAGTGAATGAGAGAATTTTGAATGACTGAATGATGAGTTTTGAATAACCCCTAATGGTTTGTTAGCTGTAGGAGAAAGGTTTTGAGAGATGCTTAATTTTAGGAAGACCTGCCTCTATCTCTGCTCTCAAGGGCTCCTCCCACTCAGGAAGTTTCAGCTCTAGTCCCAGGTTTTCATTGTCTTCATCTACCGTGAAGCCTGGAGGGATGGTCGCTACCTCAATAAGTACACCACCCGGCTCTCTGAAGTAGATAGACCTAAAGTACTTTCTGTCTAATACCTCAGTTATTTTGATCCCCAGTCCTACAATTTTCTCGCGTAGGACCTTTTGCTCTTCCTCTGTTTGGATAGCCAGGGCCACGTGATGCACAGTTCCCAGTCCATTCTTCCCTCTTGCTAGTTCAGGCTGATGGAGGACATCAATCTGATAACCCGAGCCTCCATTCCCTACGATCATGCGCTGTCGATTCCCCTCTCTGGGTCCTCTTTGGAATCCCAGATTAGTTTCCAGAAAGGTTAGGGTAGTATCTATATCTGCTATGCTGAGGCTTACACTATGTATGCCTGTGATAGCATAAGCGGATGGAATCTCATCAGTCTTCCAGGGTTCTCTCTCATCCTTGCTTTCAATAAGTTCTATGGTAAGACCAGAAGGATCCAGCGTTTTTAATACACTTTCTCCGAAGCGGCTCTCTTCCTCAAATGATACTCCGGCCTTTTCTAATCTCTCTTTCCAAAAAGACAGGCTATTCTCTGGAATGGAAAAGGAGGTACGCTGAACCTGTCCACTGCCATTTACGCCCTCCCTGACTCCTTGCCCCTTGTAAGGGAAGGTAGTCATGATGGTACCAGGGTAACCCACCTCAGTGCCATAGTAGAAGTGGAACACTTTTCGGTTATCAAAGTTGACCGTTTGCTTGACGAGCCTCAAGCCTAATATCCCAACATAAAAGTCAAGATCTTCCTGGGCATCACTTACAGTAGCTGTAACATGATGCAAATGCTGAATAATTTGCTGCATGGGTGTCTCTTTAGGTAAATACGAGAAAACCTATATATACTCTTTTACATATATCGGTCAATTCATAAAATCTCCTTCAGGATCGTATCAAAGGCCATATACCTTCCTTTGTACTTCTCATCATGCTTGGAATGGATTCTCTGAGCATGAGTCTGCATATAATCCTGAATGTGCTCTTTGGTTCTGGCCTTAAACTGAAAGTTATAGGTACTCATCCCCTCCTCTGGTTTGGGTTCTACCAGCTCTTTGATAGATACTTCATCAAAGCATCCAGTTTCCATGATGGCAGGGAGGTGCTCCGTACGCATCCAAATCATCCAGTTCATGGCTTCAGGTTCTACAATCGAAACGGTAAGGCTGTATACAAACATGTAGGAGTTACTAATGTGGGCTTTAGAAGAGGATAATCTTGAGTGAGAATGATTGAATTTATTTTTTCTAATTCTGAACTCAACATCATCCTCTTCCTTCTAATTTGCCCAATATTACTTGCCTATGTTAAGCTTACCAAATGTTTCTCTATCAAGCCTCTTCTGCCTTCTTCCCATGGAGGTAATTTCAAGGCTTCTCCCAACACAGCCTCCGCTTCATCTACCAGGAACCCGGGAGGATCTGTCGCTATTTCAAACAGTATCCCATTAGGTTCTCTGAAATAGACAGAGTGAAAATACTGCCTGTCCATTACCGGAGAAGAATGATACCCTATTCTCCTCAGATTCTCCTTGATCTCCAACTGGGTTTCATCAGACTCGGTTCTGAAGGCTAGGTGATGCACGATTCCAGCTCCTTCGCTCCCTGGAAGCAGATTAGGATCTACCTTCAGGTCCACGTAAGCACCTGACACATCGTTTGCAGCCAGCCTGATTCTATTCTCCATTTCAGCTACAGGCTCATGGTTCATATAGTTAGTTAGCAGAGCGGCTGTAACGTCTTTATTTCTCACATCCAGTTGGACATGGTGAAAGCCTTTGATCGCATGCTTAGCAGGGATGTCATCTCTTTCATAGCCTATACGCACATCTGACTTATTGGCTACCAGCTCTATGCCTATGCCGTCAGGGTCTTCCAGGTAAAGGACCGTTTCATTCCATCTCTCAGTAGGTCCCTGAAAATCTATGGCCAGTTCTGCCAACCTTTCCATCCAGAAGTCAAGAGAATCTGCGCTGATAGAAAAGCCCGTTATTGTTAGCTGACCTGATCCTCTTTTTCCTTTATACATGCCCGGAAAAGGGAAGAAGGTCATAATGCTTCCAGGATTACCGGTTTGGTCCCCATAGTAGAGATGGTACACATCAGGCGCATCAAAGTTGATGGTCTTTTTCACCAGCCTCAAGCCTAACACTTTGGTGTAGAAGTCTACATTTTTTTGTGGGTCAGAGGCCAATGCCGTTACGTGATGAAGTCCACTAATAAGTTTTGCCATAACAGATCTCCTTTTAAGAATGTTAAATGACTGAGTTTTGAATGAAAAAGAAGATTAGTTCTTAATCAATCCTTCGCTCACTTCAATTATGATACTCTACAAAGGTAGTCCTGACGGTAGGCTGGATCGATAGTGAAAGTGCGGTTTGTGTGGTACTTTTTACGGATATGGCTTATCAGCTTTGTATTTCTTCCCTAAAAGCGGTGAGGCTCATACCTGTTCCCTGCTTGAAAAACTTACTAAAATGGGCGGGATCCTGAAAGCCTAAGGCAAAGCCTATTTCCTTAGCATTCATATCTGAGAAGTGGATTTTCCTTTTAGCTTCTAATATGATTCTGTTCTGGATGTACTGCTTGGCGCTTACCTCAAGGTCTGTTTTTACCAGATCCTTTAAGTAATTGGCGGTAATTCCTAGCTGATCAGCGTACTCCTGTACCTTATGCCACTCATAAAAGCGCTCTTCCACCAATTTTTTAAAGGCTCTGATGATACGAGAATCTTCTGTGGGGGAAGAAGGTTCAGGCTGCTGCTGTTTTTGGATTTTTCTAGCCATCAGCAAAAACAGCTTGAGAGAAGAGCTAATGATTTCCGCACTCTCTGCTTCATTCTCTTTTGTGGCTGACTCCATCATTCCTATCAAAGAAGAAAAAGTCTTTTCTTCATTCTTCGGCATTAATAAGGGAGCACTTTCCTCCGATTGATCGAATAAATGTAATTCTGTGAGAAAACTGTCCCTAACTCCGGTAGCACACATAAAATCAAGCGTAAACATGCATACGTACCCTTGCACTTCCTCTACTTCCAGTTGATGCACCTGACCCGGATGTAGAAAATAGAGTTGCCCATCACTTACCTCATACTCCTGAAAATCTATGGTATGGGTTCCTTTCCCTTTCAATATCCAAATGATGGTATAAAAGTCGTGGCTATGAGGTTTATGCGCTTCGGTATCTGTAGCCCTGTCAATTTCAATCTGTTCCATACTTTTGATGGAGAAAGACTTGAGGTTACCTTCAGTAAGAGAAAGCACAGGATATTGAACAGAAGACATAAGTGAGATTTGTTACATAACTACTAAATAGGCCTTGTGGTTCGGAAAAGCTAAACACCCAATGGTGAAAAGACTAGAAATATTTGAGACACGACGCACATTTTTACGTCCTTTTTTGCTGGAGGATGATATTGATCTGTTTGAATTAAATGCTGACCTTAAGGTTATTCAGTTCACTGGAGATGGCCCTTTCTCTTCTAAAGAAGAAGCACGTACGTTTATACGAGAATATTCTCATTACCATAAGTTCGGATATGGTAGGTGGGCAGCCATCCGAAAAGAAGACCTCGAATTCCTGGGCTGGTGTGGCCTAAAATTTCATCCTGCTACTGAAGAAACAGATCTGGGATTCAGGTTCAAGCAGAAATTCTGGAATCAGGGATATGCGACAGAAACAGCTAAGGCTTGCCTACAAATAGGGTTCAACGCCTACGAACTTCCCAAAATCATCGGGAGGGCTGCCGTAGAGAATCTGGCATCCGTCCGGGTGCTTGAAAAGATAGGCATGACGTATTCACACGCCATAGAGCTGTCAGGTATGCCTGCCAGTCAATATAGCATGTCAAAGCCTATGGTAGAGAAACATACTTTTCCGGAATCAGCTGTCTTCAGTCAAGCCGACTAAGGCCATACTAAAATAGTTCCAGCGTAGGTTAGTCCTCCACCAAAGCCTATAAGAGCCAGCTTATCACCAGACTTAATTTTGCCACTCTCTGCTGCAGTTGCTAAAGCCAAGGGAATAGTAGCCGAAGAGGTATTTCCGTAGTAAGACAAACTTTCCAGCGTCTTTTCTATGGGGAAGTTCAGGTTCTCACAAACTACATCCAAAATTCGCTGATTAGCGCTATGTGGCACAAACCAGTCTATATCGTCCATGGTGATATTCTCTTTCTCCAGCAGTCTGTTAATTTCCCTGGTAGCAGTAGATACTGCCCACTTGAATACCTTTTTTCCAGTTTGATGGAGTTTGGAATTGGCGGTGATGTCCGTTCCATTAATTTTTTGGTTCCAGGAAGACAGATAAAGGTCTGGCCCTCCTTCCCCTTCTGTACCCGTTACAGTAGAAAGGATGTTTCCCTCCTCTGCGGCCTCCACCAAGGCTACTCCAGCTCCATCTCCGAAGAGTATACAGGTAGTTCTATCTGAGAAATCCAATACTTTGGAAATGGTTTCAGCTCCGAAAACCAGGACTTTTTTGTAATCACCTGTTGCAATCAGTCCTTTTGCCGTAATGAGCGCATAGACAAAGCCAGCACAGGCCGCACCTATGTCCAAGCTTCCCGTTCTTTCTATTCCTAATGAATGTTGTAATTGGCTTGCTACAGAGGGCATGGACATCCCTCCTGTGACGGTAGCTACGAGTATGAAATCTACATCTGTATAGTCTAGGTTGTGCTGCTCTTTCATTCTTAGGGCAGCATGATGACATATGTCTA
>JBCDBC010000340.1:0-5817 GCA_039184535.1 Bacteroidota bacterium
ACCTCACTCAGCATGAGGAAGTACTCATATTCTGTCTCCTCTACTCTGGGTTCAATGGCTCCACCTGGAGTTCCCATAATTCGGATTCCTTTAGTATTCACGGAAGCAAAGCTCAACTGGTAAGGCACATACTCTGGTTTGGTAAATAGATCCGGATCTCCAACCAGATCAGGAGTAATTTTTAGATCATCTACCTCCTCCCACTCTCCAGCCTCGTTCAGATATTCTACTTCTAATACCTTATACCACCCACTTTTTGAGAAACCGGCTCCCATATATACCACAAGAGTAGAGATATTTTGATTCTCATCCCACCTGTAGCCTATGGGCATCACCTCTGGTTCTTCGTAAGCGGCACTTATATAGGTATCATTAAACTCGGGTATCCAATCTCTAGGAAGAGGCTTGGGAGAACCCCTTTGGTAAAAGGAAGCATGGCCCGCTTTGATCCCATCGTTCAGACGGTTGCTGTTCTCTGTAGAGTTTTCCGGCGTGATGATGGAAGCAGCAGAAGTTGCCAGGTTATTCTCATGGACAAAAAAGGTTACTTCTCGTTCAATAGGTACTTCTCCTTCTAGTTTAAGGGTTACTTCATACTTGCCCGCCTCTGTGGGAGTTCCTGTCATTTCATTATTAACTAACTGAACACCCACCGGCAAGGATCCGTCAGATACACTCAAGACCGGATCCTTTCCGCCCACATAAAAATCGAAGGAGTAGGCTTCTCCTACTGTCAGATGCTGAGGAGGAATAGCAGAAAATTCTGCAGGAGGGATAAACGCTGCATCAGGGTTTATCAAGTAATGGTCTATGCCATCCTCTGTAATTTTCTTCCCTCCCTGCTCTAATATGATTTTTTCTCCCTGAGCGGCGATTCGACTAATTTGCTCAGTGATGGCTACATCAGGAAGTTCTGAACGGGTCAGATTCTTGTAAAAGTCATTGAAGGGTTTTTCCCAGCCTTCTATTTCCGGGACCAGTAAAGACTTTGGAATCCCTGCTGTCCCCTCTATGATCCCTATCAAGGCACTCATGGTCGCGGCCTGGTTATCTGCATCATAGCCTATCAGGCAGGCCACGTCAAGTGTCTGTTGGAAGTCCCCATCTCCATATAGAAGTGCCAGTATTCCACAAGCCCCATTCAGGATAGATCCCACGATGGTAGCTGTTTCTACGGGTTCGTTGGTCAGGTATTTGTCTACCATCTCCACTCTGGCAGATCGCCAGTCATTAGGATATTTTTGATGTAGGGCGCGCATGTCCTGCACCACTTCTACAAAACGGTTACCTTCAGGCAAGGCGGCATTTCCTATGTCCAGCAGCTTATTGATGTCCTTCTCAAAAAAGGCAGCCGATAACATAGCCCCATAGTGGACCGTAGCATCCGTCCCGAAATCGTCATTGGTGATTTTGGCGGCCCAATCAGATTTGGCAGCCGCATAGTCCACCATACCGGGAGCCGTAGCTGCCCAGATTTCATTCACCAATTGTGGATCTATCTGAAACCAGTTTTTATTGAAGTTTTGTCTTCCGCTATAAGGGGGCATGTAACCATAGTTCATCAGTCCAAGGGCAGAACGGTTAGCTACCCAAATATAGGTCTTGATGTGACGCTTCCAAGCTTCTGCTAATTGTTCGTAGGTAGGCTCAGTTCCGTACTTCTCCATGTACATGAGGTACATATACTCTATGTCTGTATCATCATCTGAGAAGGCTCCATCATAGTACTTGAAATGGTCTATCATGCTCATGAGCATTCCATCTTCTCCCTTCCAGTCGGGCCAGGTGTAGTCTACTGGGGTTCTGTCTGGCCCGGGCTCCTTCACATACTGGAATTCATGAGAAAGGCCCACATGATTCCCTATCAGCTGACCGTACCAATAGGCAGCTACTTTATCTTCATAATCTGCAACAGAAATTTTCTGGTAGTTGGGAGTTTGCTTAGGCTGACAGGATAGCAATATCAGAGCCAAGCTCAGCGCAGCTCCACATGGAAGTAAGTGTTTCATAGTAGTCCTCTTTGAGAGAAGCTAGTTCACACGCTTCTCCATTTGTAAGAGAGGCTCTGATACGGTTCCTACTGATTTTGTAGTCTGAGGAGGAGATAACACCCTGGGTATTATCACGATTTAAGGCATTTAATTGAGCTGTGAGGAGCAGTAAGGTATCAGCATAAAAGCTTTCTTTTGGGATACTTTAGAGAAATCCGCAAAAGAAAGCTTTCATAATCTTACCATTTCCAAGAAACGCTACAGAATACTATGCCCCTGGTTCAACTTTCAGGCTGTAAAGATGCCAAGGCAGCGACCAAATCCCTCAATTCTCTCTTGGTGAGAATGCTTCCCATAGGTGGCATGGAAGAAGGAATGGAGGTTCTGCTTTCAATATCTGTCTTGGCTACTTGCGTAATTTCCTCCCCTACCTTAATGCTTAGGCTTTGACTATTTTCTGTCTGAAGGTATCCAGCCACAGAAGTTCCGTCCTTGAGCTTCAGATTGACTACCTCATATCCGGCTGCATAAGCAGCGGAAGGCGCTATCATGGACTCCAGCAATTTCTCTCTGCTTAGGCGTGCACCAACTCCCATTAAGCCAGGGCCTGCATTTCCACCCAATTCGAAGATGGAGTGGCAACGCACACACTGTGCTCCTTCATGGGTGTAGAATATTCTTCCTCCTGTCTGCGGGTCCCCTCCATAGAGAGCTTCTGAGTAAGCGGCTATAGGATTGCTGGCGTCCTTACTATCCTGATAAGCCTGAAGTTTCTCCATGAGTTGGGGATGATTCTGTTTCTCCACAGCCTCAATCAAGTCCAGCTGAATTTCTGGCGCTACCCTCCCCTTCCGGAGATTACCCAGATAGAAGTCCAATACCTTCTGAGCCTCAGGTCCAGTCATACTACCTAGTGCTGCAAAAGCAGCTTGCTTATTATCAGTAGTGCCCCTTCTGAGGACATCCTGGAATAGAGGCACTGCTACGTCTTCCGCTATCCCTGATTCTGGTAGAATCTCCAAGGCAGTAGATTTAACCTGGCTATAAGAAGATGCCATTCCCAGTTCCAGGGCTTCTGATAATAGCTCTGATTTCATGCTGTTAAGACTGCTCAATGCTGCTTGTTGAGCGGCTCCGTCTGCATTGATTCTGATCAGGGCTAAGAGTGCATCATCCGCATCCTGTACATTGAGTTTGCCTGCGGCTTTGGCTGCAGCAGTCTGAACTTCTCCATTCGTGTCTGCCAGCCATAACCCAATTTTAGGAGCCAACATAGCATTCATATCTATTCCTTCTCTTACTACCTCTCCTCTGTATCTACCATCTACCCTGTCCAAAACGGAAGGTTTTTCCCAGGTTGAAAGCGCAGCTATCGCCTCAGCACGCATTTCCGCAGGAGCTTCTTGTCTGCTCGCATATTCTGCCAGTAAGTTTAGGTTGTCTTCACCACCTACCCTCAGATTGGCATTGATGGCCCTACGGATGAGGGCTTCATTGGTGAACCTTTCGTCTTTGAGCGTTTCTGCCAATTGTGGTAAGGCTTCCTCTATGGAGAAGTCATCGTTGATGGCTCTGGCAGCTTCTGCTACGATGAATTCTTCTTCATCCTGTAGGAAGCAAGCTACGCCTGGATCTTCCATTCTCCTTAGGGCTACTACTGCTGCTATTCTGGCAGAACGGTTAGGATGGCTACAAAGAGAGGTTAATGCATCTGTATTCCCTATTCTCCCTAAAGCAATCATTCCCGCATGTCTCAGCCAAAGGTCCTTATCTGCATTCTGAATCATGACCTCTATAATGGGCATAGTGGCAATCTGATCTTTGGTACGACCTAGTGCTTCTACTGCAAACATTTTTACCCTTGGGCTTGGATGCTTTAGCAGGCCTAGTAATTCATCTGAAGCACCCCAGTACTTCACATCTCCTATGATCTTAGCTGCCTGTGCCTTGATCTCATCATCCTTGTCAGATAAGAGGTCAACCAGAGAAGCAGCATTCTCTCCTTTTTTTCTGGCAAACTGACCAATACCCCAAATGGCATGTACACGAGCAAGTTGGCTGGCTGAGCTTTTGGCCACCTCATTCAAAGCAGCCAGCCCTTTCTTTCCTCTTTTGACCAGTTCAAACTGAGCCTTTTGGCGTACGCGCATATCGTCATTCCCCAGATAGGTAGTCAATTGATCTATATTTGTCTCCGTGAAGTCGCTTCCTAGCAGGCGCTTGGTCTCCACTCTGGCCGCTGCATTCTCTTCACCCGGAACATCTAACTTCCACAGTCTTCCTTCCTGATTAGTATTCCATCCCATGATCCAGTCAGAGAAATAGAGTGCTCCATCAGGACCAAAGTCTATTCCCGTAGGTAAGAGCCCTTTTGCTATCTCTTTAGTTTCTTTAAGCGCAAAGCCTGCACCATCCGGTTTAAGCGTAAAAGCATGAAGAGGAGAATTGGCAGGTGTTCCTCTAAACTCTGCTACAAAGAAGTGGTCTTTCCATTCTTCACTGAGAGCCGTACCTGGATTATAGACAAGGCCGGTAGGTCCATTTACATAATTCTGGATACAAGGGAGGAAGTAAGCCGCCTGACCGTCCCATCTGGGCGTATGCATTTGCTCATCCATCCATACTTTATACTCATTATTATCAGGGTCTGTGTACTTCCCAAATTGCCAGTTGATGCGCCAGCCTGTGTCTGAGCCATTGATGAGGTAGACCAGACGTTCACGTTCTCCACGGTGATCACCATCATTATCTTCTGTGATGAGGTTTCCGTACTTATCAAAGGTGAACTCATGCGTATTTCTCACGCCCATGGCAAATACCTCAAAGTTACTTCCATCAGGTTCACAACGGGCAATCACTCCACGGTTAGGATACTTCCAGTTTTTACCGTCCTTATCCACTACATTCATCCCTATATCTCCTATTCCCCACCAGATTCTTCCATCAGGGCCCACTTTAGCCCCAGACATACCATGTGCCCCAAAACCGATATGAACGCCAAATCCATGGCTAATGGATTCCTTGCGGTCTGCAATACCATCTTTATCATCATCGCCAGTACGCCACATATCAGGCCCTACGGGTATGAAAACCTCTCCATCATGTACTTCTATCCCATTGGCCAGGTCAGTGATTTCTTCATGGAAATCCACCAGATACAGTTGAGCTCTGTCAGCCACCCCATTTCCACTCTTATCTTCCAGGAACCACACTTCTTCTTTCTCCACTGTAAGATCTCGCCAGTCCTTAATGCTATCCTGGTTCAGGTCTTCCAAGAACTTTTCTGCCACTTCATTATGCGTCTCAAAGGTTTTTCTCAGGAAGGCTCTCCTGTCTTCTACGGACTGGAAGGAGATAGACTGGGTCATCCAGTCTCTATGTCCGCGTATGTCAAACTCCGAGTGCTGTAAACGATTTGCCTGCACATAAAATAAGCGGCCCTTCTCATCTATACTGATGGCTACAGGGTCTTTGATTAAGGTATCAGTAGCCCATAAGCTTAAATCCAGGCCGTCTGCTACCTCTACTGCTGCTGCTTCTCTGAGGTTTTCTGCTAACTCTTTTGCCAGTTGAGCATTTATTTCGATCACTTGGGGAAGGTATAAGTTTACCGGGGGAGAGGAACAGGAAAAAATACCTGCCAACAATGCCACAAGCGTATATCGAATAGTAGTCAATTTCATGTGGATAGTCTTTCTGTCGGTCATATTCAAAAATTACTATATAAACTCAGCTTTTCATAGTTCTTTCTTAGGAATCAAAGAATAAATTCTACAGAATAGAGCCATTCTATAGTCCTGACAACTAATCCGGAACCATCCATTTG
>JBCDBC010000341.1:0-5800 GCA_039184535.1 Bacteroidota bacterium
CACTGTGATCACCTCATACTGGCAAAAATAGGTGCAGATGAGGATTTGGAAACAGCCAATGACGTCAACAAAGAGGTATATGACTTCCTGGCTGATGTTTCTAATAAGTATGGAATCGGGTTCTGGAAACCTGGTGCCGGAATTATCCATCAGGTAGTACTGGAGAATTATGCTTTCCCCGGCGGACTAATGATAGGTACTGACTCCCATACCCCTAATGCAGGCGGGCTTGGTATGTTGGCTATCGGTGTAGGTGGGGCTGATGCAGTGGACGTAATGGCTGATATGCCTTGGGAATTGAAAATGCCCAAGATCATTGGAGTAAAGCTTACTGGCGAATTAAACGGTTGGTCTAGTCCTAAGGATGTTATCCTGAAAGTGGCAGGTATACTCACCGTAAAAGGGGGAACTGGTGCCATAGTAGAATACTTCGGGCCTGGCGCTCAGTCTATGTCTGCTACTGGTAAAGGAACTATTTGTAATATGGGCGCAGAGATTGGAGCTACCACCTCTACCTTTGGATATGATGAATCCATGGCTCGTTACCTAAGAGCCACTGAAAGAGCAGAGCTGGCTGAACTATGTGATAGTGTAGCTGAACACCTTACTGGTGATGCTGATGCCTACGCTCATCCAGAGAAATACTTCGACCAACTCATAGAAATAGACCTCTCTACGCTGGAACCCCACGTCAATGGACCTTACTCCCCTGACCGGGCGTGGCCACTATCACAGTTTGCTAATGCCGTAAAAGAACATGACTTTCCGCCTAAGTTAGAAGTTGGACTGATCGGTTCATGTACCAACTCCTCCTACGAAGATCTTGACAGAGCCGCCTCTCTCGCTAAACAGGCAGTAGCTAAAAAGCTGAAAGTGAAATCTGAATTCACGGTAACGCCTGGTTCTGAGCAGGTACGCTTCACCGTGGAGAGAGATGGACAGCTAGACGCCTTTGAAGGAATGGGCGGTGTAGTACTGGCCAATGCATGTGGGCCTTGTATAGGACAATGGGCTAGACATAATGAGCATCCTGAAAAGAAGAACTCCATCATCACCTCTTTCAATAGGAACTTCTCTAAGCGTAATGATGGTAATCCCAATACGCACGCTTTCGTTTCTTCTCCTGAGATTGTAACAGCACTGGCTATTGCGGGAACGCTCACCTTTAATCCATTGACAGATACACTCATCAATGAAGATGGAGAAGAAGTAAGACTGGACCCGCCCTTCGGTGATGAACTTCCATCAAAAGGATTTGATGTGGAAGATCCTGGTTTTATCCCTCCCGTAGAAGATGGAAGCGGAATTGATATTTCTGTGAATCCTGAGTCAGAGCGTTTACAACTTCTCACACCTTTCCCTGTATGGGATGGTAGAGATGTAAAGGGGTTGACGCTTCTTATCAAAGCTTTTGGGAAGTGTACCACCGACCATATTTCTATGGCAGGTCCATGGTTACGCTTCAGAGGACATCTGGAGAACATCTCTAACAACCTCATGCTGGGTGCCATCAATGCTTATACTCAGAAGCCACTAACTAAGAACCAACTTACAGGTGAATTAATGGAAACACCCAAAGTGGCCAAGGCTTACGCTGATGCAGGTGTTCAGTCCATCATCGTAGGAGATGAGAACTACGGAGAAGGCTCTTCTCGTGAGCATGCAGCCATGGAGCCACGCCACAGAGGCGTACGTGCGGTACTGGTAAAGTCTTTTGCTCGTATTCACGAAACCAATCTGAAGAAGCAGGGGGTTTTCCCATTGACCTTTGCTGATCCTGCTGACTATGACAAGATTCAGGAGGATGATAAGATAGACGTGAATGCTGGCGGAATAGCTCCAGGTTCACAAGTAGAGATTGTCCTAACCCATGCAGATGGTTCTACGGACTCCTTCATGACGAATCATACCCTGAACGCTCAACAGATAGAATGGATTAAGGCAGGTTCTGCCCTTAACCTGATCCGAAAGCAGGAAGGATTGTAAGTCGTAATCAATACTTTGAGGAAAATGAAGGCGCTCGTTTGAGCGCCTTTTGTGTTTTTTTAGCTATTCTAACTAATTCCAAATATTGACCAGCCTTTACGAATCATCTCCCGTAGGTAGGTTGTAGTCTCTGTAGTAGGAGACATTGTTGTTTCTATCGATAAAGAAGTCGGGGCCACATAATTCCAGTGTTACTTCCATAGGAGACTCATCTCCAAGGCTTCTTTGAACCGGGAAGCTAGGGTAGTCAGTAGGGTCAAACCAGCCATCAAAAGTTCCTGTCATAGATAGGCTTCCTTCTGTTACAGTGTCGTCGCCTTCTTTTTCTGTAAAGGTAAACCCTCCCGTTTCCAGGTCGTGTACAACTGTGTAGGTTTCTTTTCCGGTTACCTCCCCATTTTCATCAAACGATTCAGCATACAAGGTTCCGGACAGGTCCACCTGGAAAGGTTCATCACCACTGTTAATAATGTCTTCTAACCATCCATTACAGGAGGTTCCAGTGAGTAAAATGAGTACAAAGGCAAAGAGATGAAATGATTTCTTCATAGAAAATTGGTTAATGATTTTCCTGAAAGTATTCAGATCAACTCATAATCTACGTCCCAAAAACCGCCCTGTACTGGTTTTTTACCCCTTATGAAATGTTAAGAGGAACTCCCTATTTCATTTTTGAGCCCGTCATCCCATTGGGAAAAGACGGATGACCTATAGGGTCAAAAGGGATCTCGCGGAGCACATTCCAGAAGCTCATATCCTTAAGTAACAAACCAGATGTTGTAATTCTACAGAAATAAAAAATCCTGGCTGACCCAATATCAAAAGCATCAGGCCTGCCGGGATGTTAGTTAGGCGTAATCCTTGTGGATTATTTCTAGTGACTCCATCCCCAGGAACGATAGATAGAAGCACCGTTATCATACAGGTAGATATAGTGGCTTCCGTATCCATTAGCGTGAGCTGGCCAGAAACAGCCGATAGTATTACTCACATAAGATTCTTCCCGGAAACAGTTGAAGCAGACATCTACATCTGATTTATTCCCAGAGGAGATATAGGCTCTGGTCTGAATCATCTGGATATTCGTGTAAGGCCATGTGTCACCTACACGGGGGCCATAGGCATAAGCACGAGTACGAGCCTTGTACTTTCTACAAAAGCCTCCTTCATACTTCCACCACCAGTAATAACCATAGGCTGCCCATGGTAAGGGAGAAGCTTTCGTAATCCCCCCATCCGATACTTCTGGTTCGGGATCCTGCCTATCATACTCTACCTTAAACACCTCCCCCTTTACAAATAGGGTAACGGGTACACCAGCAGAGTCCAGGGTCCCATCTTCACTTAAGGAATATCCTTCTGCTTTCAAGTCTTCAGCCAACTCCTGGGGGATGTAATCCATATCTAACAAGAACAAACCAGTTTCAGGCTCTTTACCTAAATATGTGAGTTCTCGGGTAGTCATGGTCTTAATACCTGGCATGGCACTTAAGGGGAGGCCTGCATCAGCTCCTTTCAGACGGTCAAGATCTACATCTTGGACATCTGTCTGTTCGGCAGGCAGTAATAACTCTTTACATACATTCTCTTCCGGGCATGGGGGTTGTTTACATCCGACAACACTCAACAGCAAAATCAACAATCCTCCCAAAACAAGTTTAGTTTTCATAACAATGTGGATTAAGGGTTATGCGGAGGAAGTTGGAGGGAGAGTTAAGTAATCACACTTACTGATGCTATAATCGGATCTAGGGGTGATCCATTAATTTCTTAGGAAATTTGTTTAGCTATCTATGATTAGTCCTTCATCACTTTATGGATAGCCAGACCTCTTTGGGTCTCAACTCTTAACAAGTAAATTCCAGGTTTGAGATAGGAAATATCGTATCTACCACTCCCTACAGGACGTAATTCGCAGACTCTACCCTGTATGTCAAAAAGCTGGAGCTTAGTAAACTCATCATTAGGAAAGTACAACAGATCTGATACGGGATTAGGATAAAGGGAAAAATCTTCATCCAAAGATGGTAAGTTAGAAGTAGTGGACTGGTCCACCTCCAGCTTGACCAAAGAAGCACCTCCAGCAAAGTAGATGTTCCCCTCCTCATCTATGATATTGTTATTCCCACCATCATAGAATGGGTCATTTAACAGGCTTCCTTCAGGACCAAGGAGTTGGCGGAAAGCAAGCTCCCCGGTTTCCCAATCAAGGCCATAATAGTAGTAGTTGCAGTCTTCTTCCTTTCCACTCCCATAGACCATATTGGTTCCTTGACTGTAGGTAAGGACCCCATTCATGTTGATATCATCGTTTACCCATTGGATGTTAAACTCATGCTTCTGGGTATCCCAGCGGATTTTCTGTACGCCTTTGAGGTTGTCGCAGTCATATCCCAGGAATCCATTAAACTGAGCGATGGCGATATCATATCCATAAGCTGTAGGAGAATTCTCAATAGACTGAAACTGCTGACTGAATGTCCTGGCAGCAGGAAGTTGGATAGAGTCTGCAAAATGGATATCCATTCCTGGAACCCCTGTCCAACCTACAGGTAATTCTCTCCAAAAAGCCACCAGATTATTCTTAGCGTGACCGTCTGACATAACAACTAGCTTATCGTTTCCAGCTCCCCATCCGATGAGAGTAGGTGTTGTTCCGCTCCCCTCTGCAAAGGTTCCTACCGGGCCATCGTTCACAAAATCGTAGGGTGCTTCCCAGTCTATGGATAATTCTGTCCCGTCCCAGTCAAACTTGATCAGGCGTTTGTTGGTGGTGATATAGAAGGAGTTGTTCTCGTCTATGGGAAACGCATTATGGTTGGTGATTTCATCTCCAGTTGTAATAAACTGTAGCGTATCCAATAGCTGCAGATCTTGGGAAATGACCCCAACTGTCCCTCTGAGTTTATCTACATCATTATCACTATTGAAGACAATCTGCCCCCGATAGTTCATGCTAAAATGCTGGACCTTATTGATCCCAAAATCTCCAAATGAGACTTCACCTACCTTTCGAATCTCAGAACGAGAATCTTGTGGGTCTACGTCCCCCAATTTGATCAATCTGGTGAATTGGTTCTGCTCAGGATCGTATTTGGGATCATAGGTGAACCATATCTTGTCCTTGGCCAAGAGAAAGTTCCAACCGAAGGAGGTAAAGGCATCAAAATCTATTCTCAGGCTATCTACCGTTACTAGTGTATTCCCATCATCTATGAGTTTAAATACGTGAGTGGAATTAGAATAAAGAAGCACTCTTTCTCCATTAGGGTACTTGTCAGAGAAGTATACCCAAGGAGATGTTCCTCCTTTAATCTGGGATTTGTATTTGATGCGGATATTGTCTCCATTGACAGGTCCTGGGTAACAAGTGGAGGCTTGTGCGTAATTATTTCTGTGATAAATGGGCCATGGAGAATCAGCCAGGAAGGGATTTACTGGAGGACCTTGAGGACATACCTGAGCAGGTAATTCCGGGACTAATAGTAGTCCCATGATTAAGGCGATGAATGTTCTCATGGGTAGAAAGGTGTTTCTACTTACATAACTGATTTACAGGAGGGATGGTGTGTCAGATACTGGAAGTATTAACTAACAACCATTTTTTGAGAATGAGCAACCTATCTAGAAATAGACCTAAACAAAACAAAGATCAATAATCCTTTTTATGCGATGGGAATATGTCTCTACAAGTCTTTTAACATGAATATCATTCTCCCGATGATACTAAGAATTACCATGAGACTTAGCCAGCTAAGCCGTTTTATCATTTTGGCAACATGATTACTCTTTTGAATGGCAATAAAGGCCCAAA
>JBCDBC010000342.1:0-5782 GCA_039184535.1 Bacteroidota bacterium
CCTTCCTTCACATAATTAGTCCCGAGAACATGGTCAATTCCGTAAATGATGGGAATATTATGAAGCTGATGCTCCACGCTGAGTTTCTGGATCTTCTTAATGATCTTAATCCACTCTACAGAGGCAATCCCTTTTCCATTTAGAAAGGACCCTACCTGAAAGTCTTTGATGAGAGGAATTAGTTTTTTTTCATCAATAAGGATCTCCTCTATATCCCAAAATTTCTCTTGAACTTCGTCTGTACAAATGGTGGAAATGTCCAGCTGTGTCATCTGACCTATCTTTTCGGTCAGGCTCATGCTGGCAAGTAAGTCGGTAACTCTTTGACTCATATTTAGGACGCTGTTAAATGCGGCCCAAAGAAAGAAAAAAGCTGCTAAAAAAACAGATAGATTCTTATAGATAATCTTTAATTCAAGCTCAAAGTGCCAATACCTTCTCCCAGTAAAAGCTATCTACAGGAACTCCCTTCTCCATATTCTCTTCTCTGATCCTGAGAATCTGCTGCCCAGGATACCGAATAGCCTCCTGCTCAGATACGGCTTCCGCTCCCATATAAAAGTTAAGGGCTTCTTCCAGATTATCATTCCAGTGTGTCCCCAAGTCCATTTTCTGAGGATCTATGGCTATAAAAACCTGTGACACGCCATATTCATGCTTCCTTTCTCCTACCTGTTTAGAAGAAGCGCCCATGGATAAGCCAGAGGCAAGTATATCCAGAATAAGAGAGAGCCCTGCCCCTTTCCAAAAGCCTATGGGAAGTACCCGCCCGCTAGTCAGAATAGCCTCTGCATCTGTAGTAAGTTCACCTTGCTGGTCCCACCCTCCTGGCATAGGGAGGGCCTGCTGTCTGATTTTATGGGTATTCAGTTTCCCAAAGGAAAACTGAGACATAGCTGCATCCCACACTATGGGGGTTTCAGGGTGAGGCAGCCCAATGATGAGGGGATTATTTCCTACCACAGCTTTCTTTCCTCCCCAGGCAGACATATTGGGGATGGTATTAGTCCAGCAGATACCTATGCATCCCTGATCTACTGCCTGCCATCCAAAATTTCCGCCTCTCATCCAATGATTGGTGTTTCTGAGCGTACTCATGGCCCAGGCAGTTTCCTTAGCCTTGTCTATTGTAGCCTGCATGCAATGCCATGCATTTAGCGGCCCAATTCCAAATTGCCCATTCCAAATCATGATATTTCCCATGCTTTGAGCCAGTATAGGTTCATTCTCAGGTTTAATAAATCCCTGTTGGATATAGTCAATAAAAAGGGGGAATCTATTCAGGCCATGACTGGCTACCCCATCTCTGCTAGCGTCAGCAAAGAGTTTTGCACACAGGGATACCTTTTCCTTTTCAGATACATACTTGCTGAGAACATGGGAAAACGCCTGGATCATGTCTTCATAAGGGATACGCAATAGGTTGCTCATAAAGTTTTTGGGGTATTAGTGAGAGCTGAAGAATAAGATATATCAAAAAAAGTGCATATGAGTCGGTAGATATTCCCAGGGTTTTCCTCTTACTTGATGACAGTTGATTAGATTCGATTACATAAAACCTTTACCTGAAACCACCTTGCCTTTCTCTTGGCTTTTAAAGATTTACACTACTTCCTCAGATCATCTGGTTAGTAGTAGTATGTAGTCTAAAACAAGCAGTTTGCACCATTCTCTGGAAGATAGAATGGTGCTTTTTTTGTTAGATTCTTTTGGCTCTGGGTTCAAGGTCCGTAAGCTCTGCTATACGTACAGGATGTCCTGACTCTATACTTTTTCTGGCGGCTACGCCTATGAGAATGGACATAGCGCCGTCTCTACTACCAGCAGCGTGCTTGAAAGGGTCTGGATTCTCAGGATTCCTAAAGATTTTGTCCTGAAGGCGGGAATCGCCTCCTCCATGGCCCCCTCTTTTGAAAGGCACATTTACGGTCTCATACTTATTCCAATTATTATGGAGAATGATGGGTTTAGTGGCTTCTATTTCTCCTTCACCTTGATTCATTTCCGCTGCGTGAAGGGCCTCCTGACTAAGTTCATCGTCCTTCATCCATGGAATATCCTGCCAGGCTTCTATTCTGCCATCTGTACCGTTAAAGGCTATTCTCCAGCCTTCAAAGGGAGAATAAGTAGTAAGAGAATAGTTTACTACCACATCATTGGCATACTTAATCTGAGCAGACATCTTATCGTAAATATTGACGTCATGGCGGAAGAGGCAATTATCTCGTATGTAGCCGTCATGCTTTTCATGGTCTACATACAGGCGCATAAGGTGATCATTCTTGGTGATGTCCATGTAGAACTTACAGTCCTTGGTATGGGCACAGTCCCGGCAGTTATTCCCCCTAAAAGAGTTGTTGCTGCCATAGTGTTCCAGGGCTCCATAGGCAAATACTTCTGAAGGATCAGAGTCCAGCCACCAGTTAAGTAGGTCAAAGTGGTGGGTAGCCTTATGCACCCAAAGTGTACCCCCATCCTGTCTCAGTCCATGCCAACGCCTGAAATAAGAAGCTCCATGATAGGTATTCAGGTACCAATGGAAGTCTACGGAGGTAACCTTTCCTATGGCATTGTTGTGAAGAAGTTCCTTCACCTTAGTCATGTATGGGCTCCATCTGTAGTTAAAGCCTACAATGACTCGCTTGTTGGTGCGTCTTTCTGCGTCTAGTATGGCCTGGCACTTACGTTCATCCGTAGTTAATGGCTTTTCAGTAAGCACATCACAGCCACTTTCCAATCCTTTAATGATGAATTCGTGGTGGGTTGAATCCTTGGTGGTAACTATGAGGAGGTCAGGCTGGGTAGTTTCCAGCATTTCGTCTATTCCTTCAAAGGTGGGGCAGCTAACTCCCATATAATCTTTTGCCATGGCTAAGCGGCCAGGATTGATATCGCTTAGTCCTACAAACTCCAGTAAATCTCCATATTGATCTACTAATCTCTTACCCCAAAAAGAAATGCCACGGATGCCTGTACCTACCAGGGCGACTCTTAATTTCTCTTTTCGGTCTTTAAATGCCCAGGAAGGAAGGGGCATGAAGCTACCTGCTGCCAGCATACTGGCTGAGGTCAGGAACCTCCGCCTGGATACATGTTCATTCATCTCTATCGTTTTAGTGTTGAGTACTCTAGAACCTTTTTCCCATCATGCACATGACAGGTTCATAAATAGGATGTAACGGTCGATTTACCTACCGCAGGATTTAAAGAGTGGCAAAAGCCACCCATACTAGTGCATGTCTATGAGAGAAAAGTCAATAAGAAAGAGACCTTATTTCCAGCTTACTTCTATGATTTTTCCAATTTTTTCAGCTTCTGTTTTGAGGAGGGAATGGAAATATTCTCGCTGGGTATACAGACTATCTTGTTTTGCCCAAGCCGCAATAAACTGATAAGAGGTAGATGCTTCTTCTTTGGGAAATAACACCAGGGCATCTGTTTGTATGATTCCTTCCCCTTCATCAGCCGTTTTAAGGGTAGTTTTAAAGTCAGGTTCAGCTATCAATAAGCCCATGCCCAGGTATTCTCCATTGATGGTTTGAGGATCATGAGAATAGCCATAGATGGCAGTTTCAGTTGCGCCCAAGTACATACTGTCATTCTCCATATTGACTAAGCCACTTACCAGATAGACATCATTAGAGTGCGGAGTGACTGTTACTTTTCCCGTATATCCCTTTTGTCCCTGCCAAATGTGGATTTCATGGTTAATAGCATAGGAGATTTCTTCCACCTTCATGCTTGGGAAGCTAAGTCTCAACACAGACCTGACAGGTCCTTCCACCACCAGAGTAGCCTCAGCTTCTGTAGAAGATACCCTGTAAAGCTTATCGTTTTTTTGCAAGGCTATGGCACCTGCACCCAGAGAGTTACCTACTTTTAGGATGTCCATGCCCCAGGACTGAAGGGTATCGTAGCGTTGAGTACTACCTACTCCTTCCAGTACCATTTCATTAGTGAGTTTCCCGAATATGTCTATGCCGTTACGGGCATCCAGGTAGTTCCTGAAAGCTATCTGGTCATTCTCCCAGCCAGGACCTTCAAACTGAAAGGCTGTGAGTGCGCTTTCTGTATCCGTACTTGCCAAACGGGAGGCCGATGTGGCTGCCTCAAAGCTGCCATTGTTGTTAATACCTAGATGGAGGTTGGTCTTGTTTGGGTAGAGGGCTCTTTCAGCAGCAGGCTTAACACCTATTTGTACTTCCAACGCTTCTGAGGGGCCGAAGTCAAGCACCAATGCCAACTCATCCCATTTGCCATCCTGATCCAGATCATCCATTTGAGAAGGGACCTGTTTGCCGTCTTTGGTTACTACTAGGCGGTTTTCAGGCTCTACAGTACCCAGCCTTTTTTCCAGAAATTTACGAGGAATGGCTATTTGGGCCTCTTCCCAAGAAGTCTCCAGGGGATTAGTTAGCAGGACAGGAAGTTCTCTGACGGGTTCACAGGAGACACAAAGAAGAAATCCAATAAACAGAATGGGGTAGTAGGTCAATTTCATAGGACTTAAATACTGCCTTTGATAGGAACATTGTACAAATGAACAAGGTCCAAGTAAATAAAGTTTATTGTTTCTTCTGACCACTACCAAATTTTTCTCTTCCCCATTGGATGAAGAAGGAGTAGTTGATGAAGAGGGAGAAGGCCCTGTAGGTAGATTCAGCAGAAGACTGATTAAGCCTGATTCCCAGGGCGTCCTGGTGGGTGTTAAAGGGAGAAAACAGCGGATCATCGATTCCATTCGAGAATACATAATTTACTCCACTAGAGAACTGGAAATTCCCAAATATCCACTGGCCTCCAAGGGTAAGGTGATATAAGTCCCATTGAAACTTGCTGATAGAAAACTCATTAGAGAGATTGAGATCATCAGCCCGCAACTGAGAGAAGTCTGTTTTAAACCCGGCCAGCAGGGTAAACTTATCAGATATTTTACTCTCGTATCCTACAGCAAGATTAAGTACAGTTCTAGCTTGGTCATAGGTAGTGAAGGGGGAAGTATTATCAGATCCCTTGATAGCCTCATAGGCCGAAATGCCGGCAAAATATTCAGAGGAGATATAAAGCGTTTGTTTATCATTCAGAGGGGTTTTAAGCCCTAACCCCAAAGAGAAGGGTGTTTTGAATTTGACGGTAGGCGCATTGGTATCTGTTCCACCTCTCTGGCTAATTTCTCCTGAATCGTTGAGTTCTGTTCTATTGTATTGGTAGGTTCCTTCTGTTGAAAGGGAATACAGTAGGGGAGAAGTAAAGTTGAGCCCAATTTCTCCTATACCTGTCTGGAAAAGGAAGCCTAATTTAGAAATGGCTCCAAATCTTTTACTTCTATTGATCTGAACCTGCTCATGTATGAAGGATAAAGGTACACTGGAGTCTAGATCAGAGAAGATATTACTGTTAACTCCTAGCAACTGCTCCTGGGTAAATAAGGTGATAAATTGGGTTAGCCCTACTCTTACGTTAGGATGTATTTCATGAGAGACTCCTACTCCTGCCAATCTGTTCCTGATCACATTATCAAAAGTGACAGAGCCATTATAGAAGTTCCCATCTGCTAAAGACTGTACATAATTATGCTTAAGGGAAAAGTCTACTTCATTTTTAGAGAAAAGGGTAATGGCAAAGTTGGTCTTTTTGTTCTTAAATGGACTGAAGGCGTACACAAAAATATTGGGTAGAAAATGAAGTATACAAAACACTTAATGATACCTCAAAGCCTAAATATTATGTACTGGATATGTTTCCATATCCTTCTGGCGCAGGATTGCATGTTGGACATCCA
>JBCDBC010000343.1:0-5764 GCA_039184535.1 Bacteroidota bacterium
CGGCTGATCCCCTATACTTCTTCCCTACCAGTGATTTCCAACGCTATGGGAAGATGGCCTTTGGATTAAATCAGCTCCCTTCCTGGCCTACCATTCAAACCCAGATTAATTCTGCCAATAATAGATCTCACTTGATCTCTGCAGGACCTTACACTACCCTTCTTCCTGGAGAAAGTCTGAATGTAGCCTTTGCGGTAGTTTGTGCGAAGAGAATTAAGGATGGGCTGCCAGCATCTGAGAATACACCCGCTCAGCGAGAAGCCCTCATACAAAATGCTAACTGGGCACAGACTACCTACTTCGGAGAAGATGTAAATGGAAACTGCATTCTCGACCCTGATGAGGACCTGAATGGAGATGGTAAAATTGACAGGTTCATTCTCCCCTCACCTCCTGATCCACCTATCACGAAAGTTATCAGCCAGTCTAATAGAATCGAAGTTTTTTGGTCTGAGAATTCTGCTTTCTCTGAAGACCCCATTTCTAATGAACTAGACTTTGAAGGATATAGATTGTACAAGACCCGCCTAGGATTTGATGTGCAAGGCACCCAGGATGTGATAGAGGCCCTCGAACTGGTTTCCTCCTGGGACTCTTCAGGGAATAAGCTATTCTTCGATACAGGGTTTGAGTCTATTAGGCTTGATGAACCCGTACAGTTTGAGGGAGATCCTACCCTATACCACTTCAAATACACCTTTGAGAACATTGCCAACGGATGGCAGCATATAGTGAGCGTAACTGCCTTTGATGAGGGGGATGAAGCTAATAACCTGGCTTCTCTGGAATCAGCCAAGCTGGTGAACATACATAGAGTCTTTGCTGGTACCCCTGCCAATAGTAGCTTCTCCAGTGGAGAGCCCTTTGTGTACCCTAATCCTTACTACGCCAGAGCGGAGTGGGAAGGGAGGAGTGCTTTTCAGGAAGATAAGAAACTGATGTTCGCTAATCTACCAGCCAAAGCAGAAATCAGGATTTATTCGGTGGCAGGAGATTTGATAGATGTATTTGAACATAGTGAGGATTATACTGGTGAGGATCCCCGCTGGTTTTCCACTTATTCTGATCCTGAGGAGACTGTTTTTGCAGGTGGGGAACATGCCTGGGACCTCTTATCCAGAGATAATCAAATCCTATCCAGAGGTTTATATTTATTTGTGGTTACGGACAGAGACAGTGGGGAAAAGTTTCAGGGGAAATTTGTAATTATTAAATGAAAAAACAGGTTACCTCTTTAGGAGAATACCCATATTATATTGGAACTTTCAGTACCTACAACCTAAGAAAGCATCCAGTCTAAGCATACTTAAATTGTCAAATTTTAACCAACCAATTATAACCCAGCATGATGAAACAATTTTACAGCTTACTACTTTTTACCAGTATTTTTGTGAGTGGAATGGCTCAGACATTTCAGGAGGTAACCATCCAGGAAATCCAAACGGTCACTTCCCAAAACCTTGCGGCATGTAATGATACTGCCAATTTCATTGGTGATACAATCATCACCTATGGTACGGTGGTAATGGACGCGCTAGTCCCAAGTCCAGGTTCTGGTGGAACTAATCTGGTCCCTAACTCACAGGCTGCAGGTGGAAGAAATATTTGGATTCAGAGTGGTACAGGCCCTTTCTCTGGAATAGATCTATTTACCACTAATGCGGTATTAGACAATCAGGAGGGAGTGGATATCCTCAACCTTGTTTCCGGAGACTCTGTAAAAATAACAGGGATAGTAGCAGAGTTTAGAGGAGAGTCTGAAATTCTTCCCCTCAATGTAGAAATTATTAATGTGGAGATTCCTGTGAGCTTTACGACTGCGAATATCTCAGATATCAATGATGAAAACCAGATAAATAAACTGGAAACTGGTGAGCAGTGGGAAGGGGTATATGTAGAGTTTTTAGATGTAACTGTGAGTGAGGTAAACCCCTTTAATGCTGGTGGTATTGACAGAGTTAGCTTTACCGTTACGGATGATGCCGGTAATAAGATCAATGTTTCAGATAGATTTTTGGCTCAGCGTCTTCCTGCTGCAGGAGGTTCTTTTGTAGAGCCTGTAGTAGGAACCGTTTACACTAATCTACGTGGGGTAATCGCTCACTCTAAAAACGGATGTGATGGAACAGGAAGAGGGTATGAATTATATCCATTTGCTCCTAGTGACTATGTGCGTGAGGAAGGTTCTTCTCCTCCAATCATATTCAACATTAGCAGAAACGGCCTCACTTTAGGGAGTGATGCCAACGCTACCATCACTGCTACCATTGAGGATACAGACGGAAGCGTTGTAAAGGCGTCCATATTCTACTCAGTAGGAGAAGAAAATGACAACTATATAGAAGTAAGTATGACTGCAGAGGGAAGTACTTACAGTGCTGACATTCCAGCCGCTGCCTATAATGAAGGTGATATAGTGAAGTATTACATAAGCGCTACAGATGATGATGCCTTGGTAGCTAATGCGCCAGATGTTCCTGGTGTTTCTGACCCTATTTTCTTCATCGTAAGAGATAATGGTATTCAACTAAGAGATGTACAGTATACCTTCCTTAGTAGTGGGCGGTCCGGGTATACAGGACTGGAAGTTACTGTAACCGGAATTGTTACGGCCTCTGCAGAAGGAGAGAATCTGGGCTATGTATACATTCAGCAGGAGGGAGAAATCGCCTGGGCAGGCATTAGTCTGGTAGGAAATTCTGACTTGGCCACCTTAAAAGTTGGAGATGAAGTAGAAGTGACTGGTACAGTGGAAGAGAACTTTGGCTTTACCAGAATAGCAGATATCAGCTCCGTAAGCGTAACAGGAACTGGTAGTATCCCCGCTACTGAAATAGACCCATCTAACTTCTCTGAGTATAGCCTGGAAGTTACTGAGCAGTATGAAGGAATGCTGATGAAACTAGCTAATCCTCAGGAAGGTGGCAGTTTAATCGTAGTAGACGTAAATGCCGACCAGAATTTTGGAAACTTCGGTGAATACAGAATAGGTACTGATGAGTTTAACCCTGACAATGGTAGCCGCGTGCTTGCAGGTCGTCAGTCTGGTAATGCCTTCAGCTCTCTGAATGTACCTTACGTAAACAGCGTAGACTGGGCTAATAATGATGGAGTGATGAATGTGGAAGCTTGTGTGGTTTCGTTCAAAGACACCTTTACCTCAGTTACCGGTATCATGTATTACAGCTTTGGGGAGAACAAGCTTCTTCCAAGAAATGAAGATGATTTTGGAGGAGTTAAAGCAGCAAACTGTCCGCAGAATACGGTAAGTATAGCCGAAGAGTTAGCAAAGAGCGAAATCACTGTATTCCCTAACCCGGTTCAGGATCAGTTGAGAGTAGATTACACGCTTACGCAAAGAGCAGATGTGAGTATTCAAATGCTGGACCTTACCGGAAGAATAGTTTCTATGCAGGAGTTAGATCAGGTAAGAGGAAATGCTGTTATAGCTACTTCTAACTTAGCTAATGGAACTTACCTTCTGATTATGTCAACTGAAGGAGAAGTCTTCCACAGAACTAAAGTCCTGATCGCAAGATAAATGTCATACCATCAGGTCGGGAAATTCCTGGCCTGATGGTCATCTTTTCTTTTTATTTCTGACCTCATGCCATCCTTTCTCTTCCGTCTATTTCATCTCACCTTAGCGGTACTTCTTCTGGGAGTTATGTCTTCCTGTGAAGAAGGGGAACTATTGGAAAACCAACCTCCTGAGACCAGTATTTTCCTGGAATCCATTCGTTTGGACGGACAAGACAGACTGTCCACCATAGTGGAGCTATTTTGGTCAGGAGAAGATGTAGATGGGTTTGTGATAGGCTTTGATTTATCTCTGGATGGGAATAACTGGTCCAGGGTTACCCAAACAGATAGTACTTTCAGGTTTGTGATAGAGCAAGGTCAGGATACAACGGATATAAGCTTCTTCATTAGAGCAGTAGATAATCTTGAAACAGTAGATCCCACCCCAGCCTTCCTAAGTGTGCCTATAAAAAACACGCCTCCTTCTGTCAATCTGGACGAAAGCTTAAACCTCCTAGGGGAAGTACTCCCTGTATTCAGTGTTAGATGGACGGTAGAAGACCTGGACGGTTTTGAGACCCTGGATTCTGTCTTCATCAAGCTGAATGAAGCTCCCTGGATTTCCATATCTCCAGACATCAACCTGATTACCCTAAGAGCAGAAGATCCATCGCAAGCTGGATCTCAGCAAGCTGTCATCAGAACTTCATTTGAAGGGACTGCCTTTGACAAAACACTTCCAGGACTATTAGTGGAAGGGGACAACCTATTCTATGTGCAGGCAAGGGACATATCAGGATCACTAAGTCAGGTAGATACGAGTGAAGTCTTCCGTGTTCAGCGTAAGTCCGGAAATCTTCTGGTGATAGATTCTCACAGGACAAATGAGGTAGATAACATCCTCTTCCCCAATATCCGCTCAGCTTACGGAGCCTTTGATTATCTGGATGTAGATACACAAGTCCCTACTTTCATGGAGCCTACCTTCCGCTTAGTACTGGAAGAATATGATCAAGTATTCTGGTATGGAGATGGAACAGAGAGAAGTGAATACAGCGAAAGATTGTTCCTGGACTTTGCTGCCCCTCAAATTCAGCAGTACCTCAATCAGGGAGGAAAAATCTGGATGAGCAGTAGTTTCCCTTCTACTTATGCTGTCAGTGAAACGGCTAATAGCTCACTGGTATTTGGCTATTCTCCTATGGATACCTTAAGTACTGCACTAGGTCAGGCCAGAATATTGAGAGACATAAGTGTACCAGCTAGTACAGCTGCTTTCCCTACCCTTAGTACTTCGGCCATCATTAGTTCAGCAGATCCTTTCCATCCTAAAAATCCTGCTGATGTATTGTATGAGGCAGAAATCAGACCTGTGGGTGGATGGGTAGGCCCTTCAGCCATTGCCGCCAAATCTGTTTTCTCTAATGGACAAACAAACCAGATTTTCTTTTCTGTAGAACTCCATCAGCTAAGTGGAGATTCAGTAGCTTTTCGTGCCTTATTTGATCAAGTGTTCCAGCAGGAATTTAACTGGTAACTTCCTGCCAGGAAAGCTGTATCATACAGGCAGGTTTCTCATCTACTATAATCCCGTGTAAATAGGTATAAGAATCTAATTGGTAGGTTCTAATGCTTAGCTGTTGTTCCGCTCTAACTTCTGCAGAAAAATTTATCACTAACTTCTCGGGAAGTTTACTTTGCCACCATTCCATAGGATAGGTATTAAATACCCATTCCAGATACCTGGTATTGTTGACATGGTTAAGCATATCCAAGTCACTGAATTGAACTTGATAGGGGCGTTCCTCAAATGGTGCGTTAGGTAATCTCAGCCTTGGAGGGGCCTCTCCTATGGCATGTTTCTCAGGGACAACAGGCCAGTTATCTATCAGACCGTCCACTCTTTGAGGGCGGTGGCTATTACTGGATACAGCAGTCCAAATGGTACTGGCTTCGGCCAGGCTTTCTCCAGTATCATTCAAAATCATAAACTCACGATAAGAGAAAGGGCCCTTCATTTCCTTTATCCAGGTCTGGTAATGTATAGTTTCCCTCCAGTCAGGATAGGTAAGTACATTTATGTGAAGACGCTGTAATACCCAGTATAAGTCCCTCTCACGCATACCATGAAATCCTACTCCATAAGAATGAGCATGATTCCCTGCTATTTCCTGTAAAAATCCCTGTAAGGCAGTCAGTTTCAGCTTTCTGCTAGGCCCTACGTTGATGGCTTCTATCTTTC
>JBCDBC010000344.1:0-5759 GCA_039184535.1 Bacteroidota bacterium
CATAAGTTTGATCCTATTCCTAACAGAAAAACCGATACCAATAATCACGGTCCCTTCAGTACAGATTTTATCGGAGGTAACTATGAGTATCCGGAAGCTTCCTATGAAAGGAGGACTGAAATCATACAAGAGCACAAGGATTATCAGCAAGGCCTTTTTTACTTCATAGGAAGCTTCCGGATACTCATAGTTACCTCCGATAAAATCTGTACTGAAGGGACCGTGATTATTGGTATCGGTTTTTCTGTTAGGAATAGGATCAAACTTATGAAAAAGCTCTCTCCAACCGGATTCAAAGACTCTTCCTAGTAACTCATACTGGGCAGGATCATAATTTTCCGGCTTCATAAAGGGTACCCTATTTTCAGAATGGTTAGTGAGGCACATTCTGAAACAGTAGGCTTGTATACGCTCATCAGCAGAACCAAATGCTCCCGGATCTACTGATGATACGTTTGCTAATAGGCCCGAAGAAGGATCATCTGGAATTACATAAGGAGAAATATTCGTCTTAAAATGATGGCCATGGTGGAGTACGCCTACTTGTACGCCATTCCATTTCTCATCATAGGTTTCTGTGCTTTCTCTTCCCACGTGATAGCCCACTCCGGCAGAAGCCATTAGATCCCCTTCATAGGTAGCATCCATAAACATCCTGCCTTCAAATACCTTCCCACTTAAGGTTTTTATACTGGTAATTCTTCCATTCTCCATGCTTACGCCAGATTCTCTATCCAGCCACTCGTCCCTGTAAATCGTAACCTGGTTTTCTTTCACAAAATCTTCAAATATTTCCTCTGCAATATGTGGTTCAAAAATCCACATGGTTCGCCTGTCTCCATCTATGGCAGGAGTCCCCTGCCCCACATTGCCGTATTCCTCTCTTTTCTGCCATTCCCAATTGGCCTCCTCCTGGTACTTCAAATAGACCCTGTGGTAAAATTCTCTGGCTAGCCCTCCAATCACCTCCTTATTCCCAGTATCCGTAAATCCTAGTCCGCCGGCACTTAATCCGCCCAAGTGGTGATCTGGCGAAACAATAATGACCGATTTTCCCATTTTTTTGGCTTGCACGGCGGCAGTGATGGCACTGGAAGTCCCTCCATAAATAATCAGGTCCGCAGTGAACTTCTCAACACTCGAAGAAGATTCAGGATTCTTGCAGCCCCCTAAGAGACACAAAACCAATAGAGAGAGTTTGAAGAGCTTCATGAGAAAATGAATAATTATACAGTTATCCAACGTTCTTGTCTGTGACTTGCTAATATGGCCTCGCAGAGGAGGATCTCGTGGTGCCCTTCTAAAAAGGTGGGATAAAGGGCATCTTTAGCCGGGGTGTTGTTCTGTATGGCTTGGTAGAAGGCCTTAAAGCATTGCTTGAATGTATCCGGGAATCCTTCATTATGCCCTCCGGGATAGTTAGTATAAGCAGCCGGTAGACTGCTCAACAGAGACGGATCACGTACAAAGCGTTCATTGGGTTTATGCCGATGGCCTATCTCCAGCTCATTAGGCTGCTCACTATTCCAGGAGTAAGCCGCCTTGCTCCCACTTATCTCATACCTCAGACAGTTCTTCTTCCCGGCCTGTACTTGAGAAACATACAATACTCCTTTGGCACCATTTGAGAATCTACACATGATGGTCCCGCAATCTTCAGTATGTATAGCTACTTTTTCCAGCTGATCTTCGGTCAGTTCTTCATTAGAGAAGGTTTTCACCTCTCCTTTGGGTCGTTTTCTTACCGGATGAACCGTATGCAGGTCCGCCATGACAGCCCTTATCTCAAGCCCGCTTATGCTACTGATGAGGTCCATCCAATGGGTTCCTATATCGGCTACCGCCCGAAGCTCTCCTCCCTTATCCGCTAATACCCGCCAGTTGTAATCGGTATCATACAACAACCAGTCCTGCACATAAGAGCCGCTGATGAAGTGCAGCTCTCCCGCCTTTCCTTCCGCTATCCATTGCCTTAACTGTAGGTTCATGGGGTAGAAGCGAATGTTATAACATACTCCTGCTACCAATCCACTTTCTTCCGCTAGTCTGACCAGTTCTTCAGACTCTGTAGAGGTCATGGCTAGCGGCTTTTCACACATCACATGCTTACCTGCTGCCAAGGCTTGTTTGGTCATGTCATAATGAAGCACATTGGGTACTGCCAAATGAACGGCCTGTACTTCCGAGTCCTCCAGTATCTCCTGGAAGGAAGTGTATCCCTTCTCCAGGTTTAGACTACTGGCCGCTTGAGCAGATTTTTCATGCGTAGAGCCTAGGATTCCCTTTACTCTTACCCCTATCCTTTTGAGGGCTTCTACATGTACGGGGCCTATAAAGCCCGTTCCAGCAACTGCTGCCGTGATATTCATTAGTAGATGTTTTCGTTTCTATGATCTCCCCAGCGCCTTTTTACGGTACGTTTGAGTGGGATCTGAAGGCCGTCTGATTCTTCCAGCCAGTCGTATATCTCTCCTGCCATCTGCTTGATCATATCCTGATGTTCAGGGCTTGCTATGAGGTTGTTCATCTCATTTGGATCTTCCTGTAGGTCATAGAACTCATTGGTGTCCCAAATGCCGTGATATCTGATATACTTGTAGCGATCAGTCCTGATCCCATGCATGGTAGGCGTATGGGGGAAGTCATACTCCCAATAATATTCGTAGAAAATCCTATCTCTCCATGCTACCTCCTTCCCCTCTAGTACCGGTAAAATAGATTCACCGTGCATATACTCAGGTGCCTTGAGGCCCATGGCTTGCATGACGGTAGGCCCTATGTCAATGTTCTGAAACATCTGCGGCATTTCCTCGCCTCCTTCAAACAGTTCAGGACATCTGACCAGGAAGGGCACCTTGACAGACTCTTCATAGAAGTGCCTCTTGTCTATGAGGCCATGCTCTCCAAAAGAGAATCCATTGTCTCCCATATACATCATGAGGGCAGACTCCTGCTGTCCGGTCTCTTCCAGGAAAGCAAATAGTTCTCCAATACTATCATCTATCCCTCGGACAGTTTCCAGGTATCTGCGATAGAAAGTAGGAAAGTCCATTCTCCCATGATACATGAAGTCAACTCCATGCCACCCTTCTCTTTGCATTTTCTGCCAGTCTGGCATACGCCCTTCTCCGTAATAAGTATCTGTCCTGTGAGGCTTAGCAGGATTCTTACCTTTGACCTGAGGGGTAGAGGTATTAAAAGAAGGCGGATAAGCGATGTCTTCTTCTGCATAAGAATCCAGATGTCGCTCAGCAGGCATGAAGCTAGCGTGCACTGCCTTGTGGGATAAGTACAGGAAGTAGGGTTTATCTCCTTTTCTGCTCTTCAACCAATCCAGCGCATATTTTGTCAGCAGATCTGTGATGTAGACAGAATCAGGATAGCTTACCACTTCTCCATTCACATTAAGCTCCGGCGCATAATATTTTCCCTGCCCCTTAAAGCTGACCCAATGGTCAAATCCTGGACGAGGGTCGGCGCTAGCATCTCCCATATGCCACTTCCCAATGAAGGCTGTTTCATAGCCCTGTGATTGCAGATATTGTGGAAAGTAAATAAGATCTTCTGGAGCAGGTGCCTGATTATCCACAACGGTGTGAGAATGGGTATACAAGCCTGTGAGAATGGAAGCTCTGCTAGGAGAGCATAGAGAGGTAGTTACAAAGGTATTAGGACAGTAGGCCCCTTCTCTGGCCATCCTATCCATATTAGCGGTTTCCAGGTAAGGTACCTTTCCGGTGAAACCCATGAAGTCATAACGATGGTCATCCGAGAGAACAAAGATGACATTTCTGGGGGTAGCTCCGTCTATGACATCTGCTATGGGGGAGGTCTCGTCTTTTTGACTAGCTGGTTTAGGTCCACTACAAGCCCACAAAATCAGGCAAGCCCATACACTTATATACCCAAGTTTTTTCATCTGTATCTTTTGGTATAAGGAGAGAATAGACCTACCCCTGTACCAATTGTTTTAGGGACTAGACCAATGCTTCCACAGGACAGACTGATTGGTAAAAGTACTTAGGTATAACTAAGCTCGTGAAAATGGACCGGCGACTTAAGTCGCTGCAAGAAGCACTGGTCAGTATCTGCTAATAGGCAGCTAAAGCAGCCTGTCCATTAAGGCTCTTTTTAACCAAAGAGCTTTTCCACAAATACTTAACTAAAGGCTCGATTCTATTTAGCCAACACCTTAAGGCCTATCATCTCAGAAAAGGCTGGAAGATCTAATTTATGGATGCCTTCCGCACTAAGCTGAAAACTCCCCTGCCCTATTTCTTCTCCTGTAAAAGGCGAGGTAGTTGTCCAGGTATAATTTCCTGCGGGGAGATGCAGTTTCACCCAGCCCTGACTATTCCCATGAAGGGCCACGGCATACTGCCTACCCACTTCTGACAGTGCCTGACAGTCCAGTCCCGGAGCATGGTAAACGACCGAATGGTCCGGCTTCATTTTGATGAAATCCATGGAGGAGAGAAATGCCTGGAGATAGGTTAGCTGTTTTCTAAAGGTTGTGCTTCCACCACCAGGAGCATCATTATTCCCGGTACCTTTCTCTTGTCCAACAAAGAAGGAGTAATCCAGGTTATTGAAGATGGCGCCTCCTGCCAGCATAAACTGCCAGGCCTGTCGTAGGTAGGTAGTATCAGACTTACCGTAAAAGCCTGACTCATCAAAGTTGACAGGGAGTTCCCATGCATAGTTCTTCCATACTGCTTCAGGCCAGACATAGTGGAAGTTGAGAATGGAAATATTGGGATCTACTTCTGAGAGCGAATAGGTGAAGTTAGTATAGTTCTGTGCAATGAGGTGTTTGCTAGGTAGATCAGCCTCTGTATCCACTACGGTCTGAGCTATGATCTTTTGCCATTCCTTGGAAGCTTCATTGGCTTCATCCGCCCACTTATACCATCCCCCCTGATTAGGATCTATCGTTCGCACAACTCTGTAGGCTTTTTCCCCATTATCTGCCCAGGGTTCATTCTGAATTTCATAAATGAGGTTGCTGTAGAGATTCAGTTCTTTTACTATTTTGGCTACCATCTTCTTTTGATAGTCTAGCAGCTTTCCATTATCTGGTGTATTAGCTTTCAGTCTGTCCAAGCCTTCAGTCAAACCATTGATGTTATTAACATCATTGAAAGGATTCCGCTCCCAATTCATGTCCTGATAGTTGGAGGAGAAAAAGGTAACCTCCACCATTATCCCTAGGGACTCGGCCAGCTTCATGAAGCTGTGGAAGCGCTCAAAGTAGGCAGGATTCCAGCTATCCAAGTCGAATTTTCCCTCTCCTTCAAATGCTCCTGCCTCTCCTACTCTTTGCCAAGGTGCGATATATTTCCCTACTGCCGGTGCCAGGGTATTATTTCCTATGCCAAAACTTCCTGGAACCTCCACGTAACTCCCTGTAAATAGACGAGTATAATTCATCCCTTCTGCGTGTAGGGTATTGAGGTAGGTTTCATAGTCAAAATCCAGGTTCAGCACTCCGCCATAGTGTTCCGCAGAAGTGATGAGCAGAATAGGTTCGCCCTTGTACTGCAGGTAGCGGGGATTCTCTGGATGTAGTTGAATGGGAGATTGGGCCTGGAGGAAATTCCCACCTCCTACCAACAGTGGCCAAAAAAGGAAGAAGACCATAACGGGTCCTATTATCTCTTGTAGACTGTAAATGGATTTCATTTGACTAGGTTGAAGTTTGAGTTTACTCATAGAAGCAAAATAATTGGTCTTGAATTAATAATACTGTAATATTTTAC
>JBCDBC010000345.1:0-5756 GCA_039184535.1 Bacteroidota bacterium
AAAATCTATCCTTAGATTTCTTTACCCCTTCTCTATCCTCGTCCCTATTTTTTTCTCTACAGAAATCCTCCATGCACAGAATAACACACCTGACAAGGTTAGCTTATCTGGTGTCCTTCAAAAGTGGCATAAGGTCACGCTTTCTATAGAAGGTCCTCTTGCTAAGGAAACTGATAGTACCAATCCATTTACAGATTATAGGCTAATGGTTACCTTTTCTCAGGGAGGAACCAGCTATGAAGTACCAGGCTATTTTGCTGCAGATGGAATGGCTGGAGAAACTAGCTCAGATTCCGGAAATGTCTGGCGAGTGCATTTTGCCCCTGACCAAACAGGTAGTTGGGATTTTACGGTTTCTTTCAGACAGGGAGAAAACGTAGCCTTAAATGATAGTAATAACCCAGGGACAGCTGTGGCAGATGTGGATGGGCTTACAGGCTCATTTAATATAGCTGCCAGTGATAAAAGTGGAAGAGATTTCCGTGCTAAGGGTAGGCTCAGATATGTAGGAGAAAGGTATTTACAATTCGCAGAGACTGGAGAGTACTTCCTCAAAGCAGGTGCAGATGCTCCAGAAAATCTCCTGGCCTACAAAGACTTTGATAATACGCCAGATTACGGGGATAGGAGAAAAACATGGTCTGCCCATGTATCAGACTGGAATACAGGTGATCCTGTATGGAAGGGAGATAAAGGAAAAGGAATCATAGGCGCCATCAATTATTTGGCGTCAGAGGGGCAAAATGTATTCTCCTTTCTTACCATGAACATAAACGGAGATGACAGAAATGTATTCCCTTATATAAGTGATAACTCCTCGGATCGTCTAAGAATGGACTGTTCCAAGCTTGATCAATGGGAAGTACTCTTTGAGCACGCAGATAGCCTGGGTATGTATCTGCATTTCAAAACCCAGGAAACAGAAAATGACCAACTCCTGGACGGAGGTGCTCTTGGAAATGAAAGAAAACTATATTATAGAGAGTTGATTGCACGCTATGGACATCACCTGGCCCTGAACTGGAATATAGGAGAAGAAAATACCAATACGGAATCCCAGCGAAAAGAATTTGCCCAGTATTTCTATGACCATGATCCTTACAGACATCATGTAGTTCTACATACCTACCCTAACCAGCAGGATCAAGTTTATAATCCACTTCTGGGGAATAGCTCGACCTATACAGGCGCTTCCGTCCAAACTAACTGGAATGAAGTGCATGATGATACTAAAAAGTGGGTGGAAGGATCCCTGGCCGCCGGTAAGAATTGGGTAGTGGCTAATGATGAACAAGGAGGCGCTAATACCGGTGTTAAACCTGATGGTAATGGAAATAATCATGACAACATTAGAATAGAGGTATTGTGGGGAAACCTGATTGCAGGAGGAGCTGGAGTGGAATATTACTTTGGATATAGTTTTGCTCACTCTGATCTGACCTGCGAGGATTTTCGCAGTAGGGATAATATGTGGGACTACAATAGATATGCGCTGGAATTCTTCAAAAATAATAATATCTCCTACTGGGAGATGATGCCTGATGATGATCTGGCTGCCGGAAGTAATAACTGGTGCTTGGCCAAGCCCGGAGAACAATACGTTGTATATCTTAAAGATGGAGACGGAACTACGGTAAACCTGGGTACTGATAATGCTACCTACGAAGTGAAGTGGTTTGATCCCAGAAACGGAGGTGGCCTTCAAAACGGAAGTGTGCAGCTTCTCACTGCTTCTGCAACTGCTGACATTGGTACTCCTCCCTCCGCTACTAATGAAGATTGGGTAGTACTGCTGAATAAGACTACATCCACCAATACGGCACCTACCATATCCCTTTCAGCCAATCCTACCATTGGAGAATTAGCACAAGGAGATACGCTCAACCTGGAAGCAAATGCTCAGGATTCGGACGGAACCATAGCAAGAGTAGTATTCTATAATGGTAACATCCAACTAGGGGAACAGCTGGTAGCTCCCTACACCTTTGCGTTAGAAGGTCTTCAGCCAGGATCTTATTCCATTTTTGCTATCGCATTAGATAATGGAAATGCCCAAACATCTTCTGATACGCTAAGTTTTGTTATTCCCTTTGACAGCAGTTGTCCAGCTATGTATCAAGAGGAAGGTGGCTTAGTGGTCATCGAACCTGAAAGCGTCCCGGTAGAAGGAAACTGGGATCTACAAACGAGTATTGATGGGTATAGTGGTACGGGTTATATACGCTGGGGGGGTAGCAACCAGTTCAATAATCCCGGACAAGGATTGATGGAGTACACCATCCAAATCCAAACTCCTGGCACCTATAGATTTAACTGGAGAAGCAGAATTACCATCGGGAACGATAGTAGGGAGCATAATGATACCTGGCTCAGGTTCCCGGACGCAGATGACTTTTACGGAGAACAGAATGGAGGAAGTATTGTGTACCCACATGGATCTGGGAAAACCCCAAATCCTGCAGGATCCGGAAAAGATGGGTGGTTCAAAATATACATGAGTAGAGCTGGAGAATGGCATTGGAGTGCAAGAACCAGTGATAATAATGGCCATAACATATACGTAGTATTCAACAATCCAGGTGTTTACACCATGCAGCTTTCAGGTAGATCTGAGGGACATGCTGTAGATAGAATTGTTCTCTACACTGATGATACTTCAGAAAATGATTCTCAAGATCTGAATTTACCAGAATCTACGTGTCAGCCGTCTCCCAATATGCCCCCTACTGTAAGCTTTCTGACTCCTAACCAGAATGCTTCTTTTGATGAGGAAGACCTGGTCGAAATAGCGCTTTCTATCTCTGACCCTGACATGGATCCGTTTACTGCTTCCATATTTCACAATGACACCTTAGTGAGAGAATTCTCTTCAGCTCCATTCACTTTTGATTGGGGTCCATTAGCAGCGGGAGTTTATACGCTAAAAGCTGTTGCCAAGGATAACTCAGATGCTATTTCAGATACAGCACAAATTACCTTCAGCGTAAATAAAGCTCCGCTGGATACACTCCTGATCATACCAGACTCAGTGAATTTACCTGGAACCACCGGAGATACGACTATATCTGTGGTAAGTAATATGAGTTGGGCCTTTGATCCGCTTCCAGAATGGATAACCGTTGATCCTACATCTGGTGATGGGGATGAAACCATTACCATTACTTTTGAAGAGAATCCCAGTGTGGGAGAAAGGAAAGCCTTAATTACGCTAAGAGGGAATATGATGAAAGATAGCCTTTGGTTAATACAGGCAGGAAATCCTTTAGGCTCCCTATGTGAACCTTCTGATTCCATCTGGATAAGTGACATACTACCAACTTCTGTTACTCTTAAATGGAATGGTGTAGCTGCTGCTAATAGTTATCGAGTTCAATATCGAGAGCCTAACGACGTCTCTTGGCAACTGGTAACGGGCATTTCTGATACTATGGTTACCCTTAATGACCTGGAGGAAGCCAGCTTATATGTGTGGGCAGTAGGTACTGACTGTGATGAAGAGCAAACCCTATGGACTCTTCCTTCTACTTTTCAGACTGAAGGGTATACCCTGGAACCTGTGAGTAATCTTTCTCCTTCTTTTCAATCTCCTGTGATATACCTGGTATGGGAAGATGAGTCTGAAATTGAAACTGGGTTTATCATTCAACGAAAAAAAGGAGATGGTACTTTTGAGCCCATTGACACTATGGCTGCAAATAGTTCCTTCTTTGTAGATACGTTCAATATAGAACTACTCACCACCTATACATACAGGGTATTAACCTATCATCCAGAGATAACGCCTGGCATTTCGGCAGAAGTAACCATCACTACCAATATTAGTACTTCCATCTCAGGACTTAGCGCTGATGTAGTAGTAAAAGTATACCCGAATCCCGCTTCTGATTTCCTGATAGTTGAAAACGTCAAAGGAAAGACCCAAATCCAGTGGATGGATTTGCAAGGTAAGCTTGTCTCAAGGAGTACCTACTACTTTAATGGTGGACAGGATATTAATAGAATTGAATTACCTGATGAGATCACATCCGGCTTTTATATGCTAAGAATGATAACTGAAGGAGGAGCAAGCATTTCCCGGAAAATTTTGGTCCAACAGAAATAGGTTATAAGTTTTTTCTGACATAAATGGAGACATTATTCCCCACCTTACAATCGGGGTCCTCTTTGAGGGCCCCGATGATCTGTATATAACATTTCTCTCTAGGGATAGGTAGATTTCCCACTAGGTGATCCAGTATTACCTGGGCTCTCACTGAGTTAAGGTAAGGTTTAGGAATGAGCTCTTTCTCACAGGAGTAGGCCTGAAAAATCCAATAATAGTTGGAAGACATTTCCGGAAGGTATTGGATTCTTTTAGTAAGATCTCCTAATTTCTGAAAGCTCTCGTCGGTAAGTTCTATGGAAAATGGGCGGAAATTAAATTCACTCACCCCTTGTAAGATGGCTTGGGCATCCGAATCCTTCTGACAAAACAGACATTGTGTACACAAAAGAAAAAAGAGGAAGGAGAGGGGTAGCTTGACGATCATGCTCTAAATTACACAGGATCTGGGAGGAATGCAGACAGGACGCTTAATCATCCTTATCTACTAGTTTTTCTCCATCGCCATCACCATCATCGTCAGCAAAGGAGCGCCTCATCCCTGTGTCTGCTTCCAGGTTTTCCATGCGGTAATAATCCATCACCCCCAGATTTCCTTTTCTGAATGCCTCTGAGATAGCGGTGGGGATTTCAGCTTCAGACTCAAGTTTTTTAGCTCGCATTTTCTGAACACGTGCTTTATATACCTGCTCTTCTGCTACGGCCTCTGCTCTTTTTTCCTCTGCCTTTGCCTGAGCCACTTTTAGTTCTGCTTCCGCTTTTTCTGCATCTAGAATAGCGCCAATATTCTTTCCTATATCTATATCAGCTATGTCTATGGAGAGCACATCATAGGCTGTTCCGGCAGTAAGCCCTTCCCCCATGATACGTTCTGATATTTTTCCTGGCTCAGCCAAAATATCTTCATGTTTTTCAGCAGAACCTATGGCAGCTACTATGCCCTGCCCTACCCTGGCTATAACGGTGTCTTCTCCAGCACCCCCAACCAGTTTATCCAGATGGGCGCGTACAGTAATTCTTGCGGTAGCTATAAGCTGAATTCCATCTTTAGCTACAGCCTCTATCATGGGAGAGTCTATCACTTTAGGGTTAACTGAGTCCTTCACTGCCTGGAGGACATCCCTACCTGCAAGGTCTATTCCTGCTGCTTCTTCAAAATTCAGCTCTATACCTGCGTTCTTGGCAGAAATCAAGGCATCTATCACATTGGTCACATTTCCTTGCGCTAGGTGATGAGCTTCTAGCTGATCTATGCTAATCCCATCCAAGCCAGCTTTCTTGGCTTTAATCAATTCATTCACAATGATCTGGGGGGCTACCCTCCTCAGGCGCATACCTATCATTTTTCCCGGTCCTATAAAAACCCCTGAAAAAAGGGCTGATATCCATAAACCTATGGGAACGAAAATGACAAACAGCAGAACAAATACCGCAAGCAGTATGCCGGCAAATATCAGTAGGCCATTTACGATCGCGCTGGTCTGCAAAAGATACATAAGGGTATGTAAACTGAAGTTATTAAACCAATATACAAAAAACCGTTTATCCTAAGGTTTTTTGTATATAAAGAATAGTTCCAGCTTTGGGTAGGTTGTTAGAGAAGTGAAGCTGACACGAAAAAGCTCGCATCAGATTCTTTCTGAAGGAGCCCTTT
>JBCDBC010000346.1:0-5753 GCA_039184535.1 Bacteroidota bacterium
CGTGAGACTTACACACATTCCTACAGGGGTGGTAGTCTCTATGCAGGATGAAAAATCCCAGATAAAAAATAGGGAAAAAGCCTACAGAATCCTCCGTTCCAGAATCTATGATATGGAGATGTCCAAGCGTAAAAAAGAGGAAGCTGCCTTGAGGAAGTCGCTGGTATCTACGGGAGACCGTTCTGCCAAAATCAGAACTTACAATTATCCCCAAGGTCGTGTTACAGACCACCGTATCAACTTAAGTGTGCAGAATCTTAATGGAATCATGGGAGGGGAACTGGATTTAATCGTAGAGCCTCTTAGAATTGCGGAGAATGCAGAAAGATTGAAAGAAGGGAGTAGTTAAGCTTTTATTAGTCCCTTTCAAAATTCAGCGTAAGGCTCCCATTCTCAAGCCTATTTTCAAAGAGGCCAATCTCATAGGTGAACTTCCCACTCTTGTACTGGGTCTCACCCACGTAGTCTATAGGGATTAGGTAAAGGGTATCCTGTCCTATTTCTACCTTCAAGAAGCCGTAGCGATAGATAAACTCAAATTCTGCGTAATCAGAATATTCGCCCGGTTCAAGCCTCCCAAATTCTTTATCTCCGCCGCCTCCTGCCCCTACAAACACTTCATCATAGCTAACATTACTCACATTCTGCACTCTTAGCTGCGCCTTGTTAGGGGAAAGGCTTCCATTCTCTATACAGGAAGATAAGCTTGCCGCCATCAGCGTGGCCAGTAAGAATCTTTTCATGCTAGTCAATTAATGCATTTGTTCATTTGGGAGAGGTAAACATCGACAAAAATGATGCAGACTGGCTGCTTGGAAAGAGTGAACCCTCCGCTGGTAGTAGCATTGACCTACAGACTAAAGGCCGGAAATAGTTGACTGCTCCCTTACTCTGGGATGAATTCTATATCCAGGTATTCTTCTTCCGCCAAAAAGTCTGTAAAAAATAGCTTATAGGTAAACCTACCAGAGGTATATTTTCTTTCTCCTACAAAATCTATGGGTTGTATGATGGCAGTGTCCTCGCCTATGATTACCTGGGTATAGGCATACCTATAAAGGAAGTCAAACGATACATATTCTGTTACAGCACCTGTATCTAGGCCTGCAAACCTTTCCTCTTTCTCTCCTATCCTCACTAACACCTCATCAAAGGGAACATCACTTCCATTCAGAAGCCTTAGCTCAACTCCATTAGGAGAAGGCTTATCATTATCTACACAAGAAATCAGACAACAACAACCTACTAAGACAAATATCCACTTCTTCATAATCTCCATCCTTATTGGATCTTTCTGAATAGACGATAAAAGAGAGAAGATTGATGCATGGAAAAGTCTATAATCGCTTTCCTGAAAAGATTATGTCAGGAAGTTGATCAGGTTATTTGCAAACATTTGTGGGTGTTCTATACAGGAAATATGCCTAGCGGGTAGTACCACAAGCTGTGAGTTAGGAATTTGCTCAGCCACAAACTCAGCTTCAGACACTGTGGTAGAGGTATCTTCCTTTCCTGCTATGATTAAGGCTGGGAGCTGGATCTGCGAGATTTCCTTTCTAAAATCTGCGTCCCTTACAGCCGCACAACAAGCGATATAGCCTTCTACGTGGTGGCTCAGAAACATCTCTTTGATACTTAGCATTTTCTCAAGCTCCTGCTGAATAAACTCATCTCTGAACCACACCTTTTGGGTTCCCTCCCAAATTACCCCTAGTCCCTTTTGATTGATGAGCCTAATACGTGCATTCCACCTATTCTCCATTCCTATCTTGGCAGCAGTATTACTCAGTACCAGCTTATTTATCCTATCAGAATGATGAACCCCTAACCACTGCCCTATCTGTCCGCCCATGGATAAGCCACAAAAATGAACTTTCTCATGACCCTGTGCATCCAGCATATCTAATACATCTTGACCTAGCTGTGCAATAGAATAAGGCCCGGGACTTACAATGCTTCTCCCCAATCCACGGGTATCATACCTGATAATGTTGAAATGCGGAAGAAGGTAAGAAACTACCTCATCCCACATATGCAGATTAGCTCCAAGTGAATTTGAAAATACCAGGACTGGTCGTTGTGGATTCCCTTCAACCTTTATGTGAATATTCATCGACAGAACTTGTAAAATGGAAAATTAGCATATTTTCGTGTAGCTTATCCAATTAAGTTATGATAGGGACTAGGATTTGAGAAAAGGAAAAGATACTACACTCGCAAGGACTAAGAAGACATGCCAAAGAAAACACTAAAAGAAGAGGCCTTGGCTTATCATCAGGACGGTAGGCCGGGCAAGATTGAAGTTATACCCACCAAAGCCACTGCCAATCAAAGAGATCTCTCATTAGCTTATTCTCCAGGCGTAGCTGAACCCTGCCTGGAAATCCAAAGGGAAGGAAGTAATGCCTATAGATATACCGCTAAGGGAAACCTGGTAGCAGTCATCAGTAATGGTACAGCTGTGCTAGGCTTGGGAGACATAGGGGCTATGGCCAGCAAGCCCGTAATGGAAGGAAAGGGACTCCTGTTCAAGATTTATGCAGATATAGATTGCTTTGACCTGGAACTGGATACCAAGAATGTGGACGAGTTCATCCGAACCGTCAAGATACTGGAACCTACCTTTGGTGGGGTAAACCTGGAGGATATTTCTGCACCTGACTGCTTTGACATTGAAGAAAGGCTGAAAGAAGAGCTAAATATTCCGGTCATGCACGATGACCAGCATGGAACGGCCATCATTAGTGGTGCTGCTTTACTAAATGCCCTGGAATTAGTAGAGAAAGATATCTCTAAGGTGAAGATCGTGGTGAATGGTGCCGGTGCCTCAGCTGTCTCCTGTACCAAAATCTATATTTCTCTCGGCGCCAGTAAGGAGAATATTTTCATGTATGACAGCAAAGGGCTGATACATGGAAGTAGAGACAACCTAAATGGGAAAAAGCCTGAATTCATCAATAATAGTGTATCAGCAGATACTTCCCTTACGGACATTCTCAAAGGAGCAGATGTATTCATTGGCCTTTCTAAGGGTAATGTGCTGGATGGAGGTATGATTAAGGGAATGGCTGATGAGCCTATCATTTTTGCCATGGCTAACCCTACGCCAGAGATCAGCTACGAATTAGCTAAAGAAGCGCGCCCAGACTGCATCATGGCTACAGGACGCTCAGACTATCCTAACCAGGTAAATAATGTATTAGGCTTCCCCTACATATTCAGAGGGGCCCTAGATGTACGCGCTACAGAGATCAATGAGGAGATGAAGATAGGGGCTGTTTATGCCATTGCAGAGCTAGCCAAAGAGACTGTGCCTGATATAGTGGGCATGGCCTATAATAATGCCAACCTGAAGTTTGGGAAGGACTACATTATCCCTAAGCCTGTAGATCCCAGGTTAATCAGTACCGTAGCTCCTGCTGTGGCTAAGGCTGCTATGGAATCAGGCGTAGCTCAGGAACCCATAAAAGACTGGGATGCCTATATCCTTGAACTCACCAAGCGCTTAGGGAATGACAATACCCTTTCTCGCGTAATTGAAACTAAGGCCAAGCAGGATGTGAAGAAGGTCGTATTCTCAGATGGGGAGGACTTATCCGTATTGAAAGCTGCTCAGATCGTATGGCAGGAAAAGATCGCTCAGCCTATTCTCCTGGGAAATAGAGAGAAAATTAAGAGCCTGATGGATCAGCATGACATCCATTTACCGGATACCCAAATCATAGATCCCAAGGCAATGGATACTGATCAGGCAAGAGAGCGAAATAAGCGCTATGTAAACATGCTCTATGAAAAACGCTTCAGGAAAGGGTTTACCTTCAAGGAGGCCAAGGACCTGATTACCTCCAGAAGATACTTTGGCCCCATGATGGTGGAAACGGGAGATGCGGATGCCATGATAAGCGGATTTGCCAACAGGTATCCGCTAGTCCTCAGACCGGCCCTACAAATTGTGGGTTCACGTGAAGGGGTAAGTAAGGTAGCAGGTATGCACATCCTGATTACCAAGAGTGGTCCCCTCTTCCTAGCGGATACTACGGTAAACCATCACCTGACGGCAGAAGACATTGCGAACATAGCGGAATTGGTAGCTTACAGAGTAAAGGCCTTTAATATTGAGCCAAGGATAGCCCTTGTCACCTACTCCAACTTTGGGTCTGTTCCTTACGGAGAATCTGCTATGCTTATGCGGGAAGCCACCAACATTCTCCACAAGAAGCATCCAGACTGGCATGTAGATGGAGAAATGCAGGCACACCTGGCCCTTAACAAAGGAGATCTGGAGCAGTTGTATCCTTTCTCTAAGCTTAGTGGGAAGCAAGCCAATGTGCTCATTTTCCCTAACCTTTCCTCTGCCAATATTGCGTATAACCTCCTGAATACCGCCGCCAATATGGACATCATAGGCCCGGTACTGTTAGGTATGAATAAACCTATTCACGTATTACAAATGAGAGCTACTGTCAGGCAGATAGTGGACATGGTAGGAATAGCCGCCATAGAAGCACAGAGTTAGTATAACTAAATTACCTAAACTACTATGAACAGAAGAGAAGCTATTAAAAATACCCTCCTGGGAGCAGGAGGGATCAGTTATTCCTTATCTCAACTACCCAATATCAATCCCTTTAAGCATATGTTTACTGAGAATCAGCCCCTAGGGGTACAGCTATTTACTATCCCTAAAATGGTAGATAGTGATTTAAAAGGAACCCTTAGCCTGTTGAGTGAAATAGGCTATACGGAGGTAGAGTTTTTTGGCCCCTACCCTTTTTCAGATCCTGTTGCTAAAGAAGGCTGGGCAAAGACCAAGGGTATGATGGGCCTGACTAATGATGCCTTTTACGGATATACAGTTCCTCAGGTAGTCCAGATGCTAAAGGAGTTTAATCTAACAGTTCCTTCCATGCATACAGATATCCTTACCCTACGGAACGGACTAGATAGCATGCTGGATGAGTTAGCCCCTTTTGGCACTTCTTATTTGATCCTTCCTGCCCTAATGGAAGGAAGATCTTCTCTGGATGATTACAAAAAACTGGTAGAAGAATTCAATGGATTTGGGAAGAAAATGGCTGCCTATGATATGAAGTTTGCCTACCATAATCATGGGTATGAACACATAGAGATGGAGGGAGAAATCCCTATGGATTTTTTGCTCACACAGACTGACCCTAACTATGTAGCATTCGAACTAGATATTTTCTGGATGAGCGCTGCCGGAGCTGACCCTATCAGTTACTTACAAAAGTATACTGACAGATATAAGCTTCTTCATCTTAAAGATGCTTCGGTACCTGTAAGATTCTCAGGAGATGGGGGTACAGCCGATCAATGGATGACAGAATTCCCTAAAATGGCAGATCCGGGAGATGGCGTCCTGAAGGTAGATGAAATTGTCAAGGTAGCGCAGGAAGTAGGGGTTCAGCACTATTACCTGGAAAGGGATCTGGCACCTCAGCCAGAACAAACACTCAAAAATTCGTTTGCGAATCTCTCTTCTATGGGAGGATAGTATGGATGACACTTAGGGGATCCAACTCCCAAACTTGATTTGAATAGCCACGAATACACCAATTGACACGAATAATATGGTCTCATCCAGAGAAAGAATTCGTGCTTATTGGAGTATTCGTAGCATAACTTTCTTAAGTAGTAGATACTTCTTTACCTAAATAAAATGAGCCATGTTGATATTTCAGCATGGCTCATTTCTTCTTTTTCAAGCTCTATTTGGTAATAGACAATTTTCC
>JBCDBC010000347.1:0-5742 GCA_039184535.1 Bacteroidota bacterium
GCATTATAGGACTGCTATATACGTACATCAGGTCTTCTTGGGTATCAAGGCAAGAAGTAGGTTCAGAAAAAATGGCAAGAATTGCCGACAACATAGCCACAGGAGCTATGGCTTTCCTGAAAGCCGAATACCGTATCCTGGCAATCTTTGTGGTAGCGATAGCTATCCTCCTTGCTATTAAAGGCCAGACTGAGGCCGCTTCAAATTATTGGGTAGCTTTTTCTTTCATCCTGGGTGCACTCTGTTCAGGGCTTGCAGGATTCATCGGAATGCGTGTAGCTACCAAGGCTAACGTGAGAACCACGAATGCAGCACAAAATTCTCTGGGCAAAGCTCTGGAAGTTGCTTTTGCAGGTGGTTCTGTTATGGGACTAGGAGTTGTAGGCCTGGGTGTACTAGGACTAGGATTTTTGTTCATTCTCTACACTTCCATGCCTTTTGGGGATGAAATAGGAGAATTAGAAGTAGTACTGAACGTAATATCAGGATTTTCACTAGGAGCTTCTTCCATCGCCCTGTTTGCGAGAGTGGGAGGAGGAATTTATACGAAAGCTGCTGACGTAGGAGCTGACCTGGTAGGAAAAGTAGAGGCCGGTATTCCTGAAGACCACCCCCTAAACCCTGCTACCATTGCAGATAATGTAGGGGATAACGTAGGAGACGTCGCCGGAATGGGGGCAGACTTATTCGAGTCTTATGTAGGGTCCATCATAGGTACCATGGTACTTGGTGGTGCTTTTATTTCCCTGACTGAGTTTAGCGGTGGCCAATTTGGTGGAATGGGTGCAGTATTATTACCGCTGGTACTTGCTGCAGTAGGCATCATCGTATCCATCATCGGTACTTTCTTCGTGAAAGTGAAAGAAGGAGGAAACCCTCACACTGCCCTTAACCTGGGAGAATATGGTTCTGCTGCATTGATGCTGGTACTGAGTATCGTGATCATCAGATGGATGTTACCTGAAACCTGGGTCTTTGACGGAAATACATATACTTCTACAGGTGTGATTATCGCTGTACTTTCTGGTCTGATTGCCGGACTGGGTGTAGGTAAAATCACAGAATACTATACAGGAACCGGAACCAAGCCGGTAACCGGAATTGTAAGACAATCTCTTACTGGTAGTGCCACTAACATCATCGCAGGTCTAGGTGTGGGAATGATGTCTACGGCTATTCCTATCCTATTGATAGCTGCTGCCATTCTGATCTCTTACAATTTTGCTGGACTTTACGGAATCGCCATTGCGGCTGTAGGAATGCTGGCTAATACAGGGATACAATTAGCCGTAGATGCTTACGGTCCTATCTCTGATAATGCAGGTGGTATTGCAGAAATGGCTGAGCTTCCTAAAGAGGTACGTTCCAGAACAGATAAACTGGATGCTGTAGGTAACACTACTGCTGCCATCGGTAAAGGATTTGCCATCGCTTCTGCAGCTTTGACTGCCTTGGCACTTTTTGCTGCATTCATGCAGCAGGCGGGTATCAGGTCTATCGACATTGCACAACCCATGGTAATGTCTGGACTGCTCGTAGGTGGTATGCTTCCATTTGTATTCTCCGCTATGGCGATGAATGCGGTAGGACGTGCAGCCATGGCCATGATTGAGGAGGTAAGAAGACAGTTCAACAGTATTCCTGAATTAAAGGATGCCCTGGGTATCATGAAGAAGTATGATGCTGATATGTCAAAAGCTACTCCGGAAGATCTAGCCATCTTTGAAAAGGCAGATGGAAAAGCTGAGTATGACAAGTGTGTAGAGATTTCAACCAATGCTTCAATCAAGGAAATGGTAGCTCCTGGTCTTCTGGCCATTTTGGTACCTGTACTTGTTGGATTTGTAGGTGGACCTGAAATGTTAGGAGGTCTTCTAGCAGGGGTAACCGTTTCTGGTGTATTGATGGCCATCTTCCAGTCTAACGCTGGTGGAGCATGGGATAACGCCAAGAAAATGTTTGAAGAAGGTGTAGACATTAATGGAGAGAAATACTACAAAGGTTCTGAGCCTCACAAAGCAGCTGTAGTAGGTGATACAGTAGGAGACCCATTCAAGGATACCTCCGGACCTTCACTAAATATCCTGCTTAAGCTTATGGCAGTAGTAGCCCTGGTTATTGCTCCTACCCTTAAGAACATCCATGGTGAGCAGGCAGCCTTCTATCCTGAAGTAAAGGAATCACATGAAATTGTGCTGGAAGAAGCTGCTGAGGCGCTTATCACTGAAGTAAATGCTGAAACTGAAAACGGACTGGCAGTAAATGAGGAAGTAGACCCTTCTACTGCTGTTTATAAATCAGAAGATCAGCCTGAAAAAGAATAGTCTTTTTCAAATAGCATATACAGACAGCGTTTCTTTTCGTAAGAAACGCTGTTTTCTTTTTTACCTGCTTTGAGATAATTAGGCTATATTATGAGCTGGTTGTTATATAGGAAAGCTCGTATACATTAAGATGCCTAGAAGGAACCTTTCATTAATTCTGATACTCTTGCTTTCAACATGGCTACCATTTGAGGGGATTGGCCAGACAAAGCATTGGATCTATTTCACAGACAAGCCTACAGGCGAAATCAGCCTGGCTATTTCTCCTAAAGCTATCCAGAAAAGGATAGAAGAGGGAAGAACCTTGGATGAAAAAGATTATGGTATTTCTCCCAGCTATCTGAATATGCTTTCAGAACAGGGAGTCCATGTTAAGCGAACCTCCCGTTGGCTAAATGCTGCTTCTGCTATTCTTTCTCCTACCCAATTAGCAGACATTCAACAGCTGCCATTTGTAGATAAAATTGTACCCGTAAATAGATTTAGTAAACCTGCTTCCATTACGGAGGGATGTGATACCATCTCTGATTTGGATTCTTATACCCGACAGCTAAGCATGATAGGGCTTGATAAACTTCATGAGTCAGGCTTTACGGGTAAGGGTGTTACCATTGCCGTCTTCGATAATGGCTTCAGGCAGGTAGATCAACTGGAAGGCTTTGCCCATATCTTCCAAGAAGGAAGAATGATAGCCACCAGAGATTTTGTAGATGGAGATGATGATGTATATGAAGACTGCTTTTCCTCTGGTGCGTGTAGACATGGGACACACGTATTATCTACCATAGCGGGTGTAGTAGAGAATGAACTCATGGGAGCAGCTCCGGATGCTAATTTCATTCTCCTCAGAACAGAAGATGATGCTTCTGAAACTTCTCAGGAAGAAGATAACTGGGTGGCTGCTGCTGAGTATGCTGATAGTCTGGGTGCTGATATTTTTTCCACTTCACTTGGGTACCTCACTTATGACGGTAACATTGGGAGCTATAGCAGTGGAGACCTTGATGGAAACACTGCCGCCATTACCCTGGCAGGAGATATAGCTTCTGAGAAAGGGATCATTGTAGTAAACTCCGCTGGGAATAGAGGCGCTAATGGACTAATGGCTCCTTCAGACGGGAAAAAAATCATCTCTGTAGGAGCCGTGGATAAGTGTAGAGACTATGCCACTTTTAGTAGTGTAGGACCTACTTTCGATGGAAGGCTGAAGCCGGATATTTCTGCTATGGGTCAACGGGTATTTACGCTTAGTACAGATGGTAGTATTGGATTAAGAAGCGGTACCTCATTTTCTTGTCCGCTCCTTTCAGGTTTTGCTGCCTGTCTCCTGGAAGCTAGTCCTCAGGCTACCCGAGACCAGATCTATCAGGCCATCGTAGAATCCGGGGATGAAGAACCGAATTACTTCACAGGACATGGTGTCCCTAATGGTCCCAAGGCACTTCAGTGGTTAAGAAACTTCGTAGAGGTGAATGATGGAATGGTGATTTTCCCTAACCCAAGTACCAGGCAGGTCAATGTTTCTTTCAACAACCCTGAGACCGAAAGTAACTATTCAATCAACATATTGAATGTTAACGGTCAGACCGTTTTCACTCAGAATAGCCTACTAAATCAGGGAGTTAATTTCATCCCTATTACCCACAATCTTCCTGAAGGGATATATTTTTTACAGATCATACCAACTAATGCAAAAAATCAGTTATATACCCGTACTTTTGTAGTAACAAACACCTAAGAAACCTGAGAATACTAAAAGAATATTGTAGTCCAGGTTTCCTACATTTGAGTCCTATTGCTTAGTAATGACTCAGGCTGTGATGAAAAATAACCTGATCGCTTTTTTCTACCTTCTCATTCTAGCATTACCTGTACAAGCCCGTCCTATTATTTCAGACCTAGATTTCTCAAAAGGAAAATGGGCACTGATAGGCATACCCCTTCACAATTATCGAAATCTTCCCGTCCAAAGTGAGATGAAAACTTTCATTTCCAAGGATAAGCGCTTCTTCCAGGAGCTACAGCAGAAGTGGGATTTTGATATGACCTTTGAAGATAAGTGCGACTATCATTATGCCCTGAAGTTTTACAGAGATGGAGAGTTAGTCAAAACCCTAAAGCTGAATCTTCTCTGTGGTTACATTAACAGTGATGGCCTTGCTTTTGAATTTGATCCGTCAGAATTTAAGACATTCAAATACAATGCTGAAAAGGTGGACTGGTCAAGAATCTCTTTTGGAGACCATGATAACCTAAAAAAGGCCATCAGTATATTAGACAAATCCAAAGATGTCTACTGGTATGATGAAGTTCGCCAGTTCAAATATCAGGGCTTTTTCATGATTAGCATTAACAAACTCCCCTGGAGTTCAGACAGGGATTCTCTTTATGATAAGGTCATTGATATCCTTTCTTATCAAACCCGTGGAGGAGATTTCTTCCTACAGGAATACTTTCATGAGGTATCAGGAGATTTTCTCAGTGTTCGGTATCTGGTTAACTGTGATGAATTCCTGGTGGATATGCTTAATGGCAGCCAATACATTAAATGGAGGTCACATTTCCATAACCGGGATTCAGTGAGTGTGGTAGCCATAGGGATAGACAAACGGAAATACTGGAAGCTTCTCAGATCTGATTAAGGCAAACATTCTATTGAGAAAATCAGTATACTTTTTGGTATTAACTTAAATCCTCAATTATGAAAGCTATTTATAATGGAAAAGTAATTGCTGAAAGTGACAAAACAGTAGTCATTGAAGGTAACCACTATTTCCCGCTAACCACAATTAAATCAGAGTATTTTAAGGCAAGTGAGCTACATACTACTTGTCCATGGAAAGGATTAGCTTCCTACTATACCGTAGAAGTAGATGGAAAAGTAAATGAAGATGCAGCCTGGTATTATCCAGAGCCTAAAGCCGCTGCCGCTGCCATCAAAGATCATGTTGCTTTCTGGAGAGGAGTAGAAGTTACAGACTAAGTTAAGCCAGTAGCTTAATGAGGCTCGTTAAATAATTCTGATAAAAAGATTGAAAGGTCTTAGTCTGTTTTGGCAGGCTGAGACCTTTCAACTCTTCAGACAGTAAGACCCCCCCTGTCCATTTTTCAGTATGCCATTTTCCTGGGCCTTTATGTGTAGGTAACAGCTTAGGATCCGGCATCGGATAAGGACCCAGGTAGAAATAGGGTGTATCATAATGATCATCTGCCGGTACATAGCCTATCCCTATGGTCTTACTTTTCTCTTTATTGACGGTCATCAGAATGGCCAGGTCAAAATGATGAGGCCAGCAGCGTATCTCAGAAACATTGTCATGGACCTGAGTAAATGCCTTCAGAATAGCATGTGCCTGGTCATTCTGATGACCGTCAATAAAGAGAAAAGTAAGACCATAGGGATAGGCTATGTACCGGC
>JBCDBC010000348.1:0-5732 GCA_039184535.1 Bacteroidota bacterium
ATGCTTTATCTGATGGATGGCAAATCAGTAAAGCTAACGAAATCCCTGGGCTGGGTAGAAGAACAACTAAGTAATCAGGGATTCGGCAGAGCGCATCACTCTTATCTGATCAACTTTGATCACATAAAAGAATATATACGAAATGACGGCGGCTATGTCATCATGACCAATGACAAGGCCATTAGCGTCTCAAGAAGAAGGAAGGAAGAGTTTTTAAATCAGTTAAAACAATGGGACGCCTTATAAGCTAAGCACACTATTTGTTTTTGTGACCCTATTCATTAACCCTAAAAAAATTATTACCATGGGAGATCCCCAAAAACCTAGACCCACTCAACCAAGACCACTAGAGTCCCATGATTTTCGCAGATATTTCGTTCTTTTAGTTGGAATCAATGACTATAATCCCCCCGTTTCAAAGCTTGGAGGCTGTGTAGCTGACGTGGAAAATATTGAGAATTTTCTGCTGAATGATTGGCTTCCTGGAAGAGCTGATAAAGATCAGAAATCTGAAATTGATGTTCCAGGATTTGACGTAAAGACAGTCGGCCCTCTTCATATTCTGAAACTGATAGATAAGGAGGCTACTTATCATAATATTGAGGTCGCCTTTCGTCATTTTCTGAGACAGGCTCACAGAACAGAAAAGGATGGAAAAGTGATTGAAGATGTGGCATGGTTTCACTTTAGTGGGCATGGCACAGAGGACTTCACTGCAGAAGGGTTTAAGGAGTTGGAGCCTAATGGAAAAGACCAGGCCATCGTTTGCTACAAAGAGAAAAAAGAAGATGGTTTCCTGCTTATGAAGGATAAGGAAATAGCCGTCCTTCTTCACCACGTAGCTACCATAGACCCTAAAGGAGATAAAAAGAAATTCGGGGCACCCCACATCATGGTATCTCTGGACTGTTGTCATTCTGGCTCCGGAACCAGAGACTTTGTGATGGATGAAAATATCAAGACCCGTTTTGCTACCATCACAGATCCTAAGACGCGTACTTCCATGGCCAAGGAAGATACTTCCAGAGAAATTGGAGACTATGCGAATGGGTACTATAAAAACCAGACCAAGCTAAGTGTACCCATCACCCCACATGTAGCTCTATCTGGCTGCGAGAGTGTGCAGTTAGCAGGAGATCTTCCAGGAGGAGGGGTATTCTCTTCCGGGCTGATTGATGCCCTGAAGGCTACCAATGGGAACCTGGATTATTCAGATCTCTATACGCGTTCTCGCTCCTTTGTGCAAAAGAGAAGAGGGAAGGAGCAGACCCCTCAGTTTGATGTAGTAGGAGAATTTAATCCTTACATTAAGTTCATGGATGGAGAGCCTTCCAAAGACCCCATCAAGTATGGGGTAGACTTTGTGAATGATGGATGGAGAGTAAAATGTGGAGCCGTCCACGGACTTCCCATGTCCAGCGATAAGAAGATCAAAATCACGGTACAGGACCTGGAAGGAAAGGCCCTGGGTACTGCCGAACTGGGAGCAGTTTCTGCCCAACATAGTTCTTTTACATGGTCTGGAGATACAAGCCTGGACACCACTAAATCGGAAAACTATCGTGCTGTCATTAACTTCCTGCCTATTCCTCCTGCCCTTGTCTACGTACATGGAGATGAGGATGGAGTAGATGCCCTGGAAAATGACTGGGACGACAGCAAGTCTATCCAAATGGTAAAGTCTCTGGATGGAGTAGGGGAAGCACAGATAGAAGTAGAGGTGACCGGTGATCAATACCTACTGAAGGACAGAAAGCATAATGTGATGGATCTTACTGATATAGCAGAGAGACCCAGAAGCATGAGAGATATTGAGGATCTAGTCATGAATGACCTGGGGAAAATGGCCAATTGGGACAGGTTCCTACAGTTGAATAACAAAAACTCGAAGATTGCTAACTGGATAGAGTTTGAAATTGACTATTCTGGCAGCAATCCGGATAATGTAACTACCCTCAAGGAATCTTCCGTGATCAAAGCGGTAGAGGGAGATGGCCTATTCTCAAATGAGGAAATCATAGGCGCCTTCTTCAAACCTAAGGTGATCTTCAAAAATGTGAAGCAGAAGTTATATCCCTACCTCTTCCACCTGAGAAAGGATTATAGCATTACTTCATATGAGCAGGTGCTCCCTTATGATCCTAAGGAGTTTGCTGGCCAGGATATTAGCAGGATTGTGAAACCCATGCTGACAGAAGATAAAGGCTGGGGGATGTCTAAGGCTGATGATGAAGCCACTTCCTACTTCAAGCTAATTGTAACTACTGAGCAGCTTCAGTATGAATTGCTACAGCAGCAAAAGCTGGGGCCTACCAGAGACATGGTATTTGCACGTAAACCTAAGATGGTAGAGGATGACTGGTATGCCATTACCTTCAAAGTCATGTTCAAGAAGCCATAATGAGTCGCTGATACAAAGGGTTGTCGGTCTGTCAAACAGGAGGCCGTCAACCTATTTTTCGAGATTCCCCTTCCCTTAGAGAAAAGTCTCCCATCCTTCTTTTGGTGGGAGGATGAATACATGATTTATCGCCAAAATAGTTAAGCCGGATAGGCCATGTTGGGTCTTGGGGATACTTAATCTGGCCTCAATTCCTTCCCTCGCCAGCCCGATGTGGTATGATCATAAATACCCAATTGATAAAAATTATGTAATATGGTATAAGCCTAATATACGTAACAGCCATGAAAACGCACCCTAATTTGCCATTTGAGAAGAGTCATGCCTTCATCATAGGTATAAATGCCTATAAGCATGTATCCCCCCTTTCTACTGCTGTCAATGATGCAGAAGCTCTGGCTAAAAAGCTGGCAGAAGATCATGGATATGAGGTTCATCCCCCTCTACTGGATGCTAGTAAGAAGGACATGATGAGGCTCTTTGAGAAAGACTTCCCTGAGAAGGTGGGAGAAAATGACAGGGTGCTCTTTTACTTTGCAGGTCATGGAATTGCCCTTAACTCGGATGATGACCCCAAAGGCTATCTGGTTCCAGCAGATGCCAAGCCAGGCGACAGAGATTCTCTCATATCCATGGAGCTACTCCATAAGTCCTGTGCTAAACTTCCCTGCCAGCATGGGATTCTCATTCTGGATTGCTGCTTTGCAGGAGCCTTTAAGTGGTCTACAGGATTTAGAGATGTCATTTTTGACCTGCCGGGCATCATTTATGAGCAGCGTTTCTACCAGTACGCCCAAGACCCTGCCTGGCAAGTAATTACCTCTTCAGCCGCTGACCAGAAAGCCGTAGATATACTGACGGACCGAACCCTTGGTTTCAGAAATGAGGATGGGGCAGAACATTCTCCCTTTGCCAGGGCCTTACTGGATGGGCTGGATGGAGAAGGAGATACCATCCCCAAAGGAAGGGGAGATGGCGTCATTACAGCTACTGAACTATACACCTATCTACGTGATAGGGTAGAGGATGAAACCATGGAGAATGAACAACGCCAGTCCCCTTCCATGTTTTCACTCCAAAAGCATGATAAAGGGCAGTACATATTCTTCCATCCCAGACACCCACAGAACCTTCCGCCTATTCCCGATAGGAATCCCTTCATGGGCTTGAGATCCTATAATGAGTCAGATCACAATCTATTTTATGGAAGGGACAGAGTTATTGAAGCCCTGGATCAGCTTATAAATGTCCGCCCCTTGGTTGTAGTAAGTGGTGCCTCCGGAACAGGTAAATCCTCTGTCATTAAGGCTGGACTCCTTCCCCAGTTGCGAGAAAATGGATGGAATATTCTTCCTGTCATCAGGCCGGGAAAAGAACCTATGGAAATCCTAAAGTCGGAAGTAGCAGATATACAGGCTATTCTCAAAGAAGGGACAGATAACCTGCTCATCATAGATCAGTATGAGGAGCTCATCACCCAGTGCTTACGTGAGGAGGATTGGGTAGCATTTGAAGCTCAGTTGCTAGAGTGGATAAAGGCCCACCCAAAGCTACGTATCATCATCAGCATTAGATCAGACTTTGAGCCTCAGTTTGAGGAAGCAGGTCTAAAAGATTACTGGCAGGCTGGCAGATATGTAGTTCCTGCTTTTAATCAGGACGAGTTAAGAGAAGTGATCATTAAACCCACCATACAAGAGGTATTATTCTTTGAACCGGACTCTCTGGTAGACAAACTCGTGGATGCGGTAAATCAGGCACCGGGGGCCTTACCGCTGCTTTCATTTACGCTCAGCGAGCTTTACCATGCCTATGTTAATTCTGGCAGGACCAACAGGGCCTTTATAGAAGAAGATTATGAAAAGCTGGGAGGAGTGATAGGTGCTCTTCGAACTAGAGCTAATAGCATGTACGAAAGCCTGGATCAGGGACAGCAGGATAGCATGCGTGCCCTGATGTTGAGGATGGTTTCTTTGGAAGGAGGAGAGTTGGCCAGTAGAAGAGTGATGGCGGAAGATCTCATTTTCAGCAGTCAGGATGAAACAGATCGCATCCAGCAAGTAGCAGATATGCTGGTGGAGGCACGTCTCATCAGTAGTGGTCGGGATAAACAGGAGAGAACCTATTATGAACCTTCTCATGATGCCCTGGTCAGGGCCTGGAGTAGGTTATGGGAATGGATTAAGGCTTTGGGAGAAGGGAAACTGAGTCTCCTTTATAAACTGCATCTGGCCGTCAATGATTTTCGCTCAGTGGAAGACAATGAGAAGGAAGCTAAAAAATACCTTTGGAATGAAGACCCAAGATTAGGCGTACTATATGCTGACATGGCAGATGGTGAACATAGCTTCAATGCACAGGAAGAATCCTTCGTGAAAACCAGTATGCTAGTCAGAAGGAAGAACCAGAGAAATCGAAACTTGCTCATTGCTGGCGTGATCGCTGTTCTTCTTGCTATCTCAGGTGTGGCTATATGGCAAGGGGTAGTAGCCACGAACTCTGCTGAGGAGGCACGCCTGGCTGCGGAACTGGCCCAACAAAAAGAGCAGGAAGCGCTATTGGCATTAGAAGAAGCAGACTCAGCCAAAGCTAGCGCCATACGTTCTGCGAACGAGGCCCAAATCGCTCAGCAAAGAACGGTAGACGAGATGATTGCAGCCAGCTGGAAATTGGGGACTTTGTTTAAACGAGGATATGGTTTGGCAGATCTTTTGGACCAACTTAAACTTTTGATGGACTTACCTAAACTGAGAACCCTCAGTCCAGTTCCGGTTTTCCTAAGTGGTCCTCACACTACAAAGTTCAATTCTCATCCTACAGACTTTGCTCATTATAATCCAGCCTTTTTAGCATGGGCTAAGGAAGCTGCTATACCAGCTACTGAAAATGAAATCTTGAGAAATACTACTCAACCCTTTTATGATGATCTCCTTCGGCCGTATGCACGTATGGCCTACTTAAGCTATAACTACCTGGAGACTCACCCGCAGGAAAGAGACTCTATGAAAAATGGATATCTGGAAGTGTTAGAACCCTATAAAAACGCTAATCTTATGCATGCAGAAGGTTACAGTGCCGGGTCTCAATTTCTAGTGTTTGGCATTCCTAATTACATACACCATTACCATGACGAATTAGCGGCTCTTTGCGGGGTTTGTAATGAGGAGTATAATGGGAAGACTATAACAGAGCCATGGCCATATTGGACTGCGGGATATGGCTTTTGGATTAGAAGAGGGATACACGGGACAGAAAAGAATTTCTTTGAAATTCTGGAAGTACTTTTACAGACATATGATAGAGAATGGTATGATTCCCCTCATCCATTACC
>JBCDBC010000349.1:0-5724 GCA_039184535.1 Bacteroidota bacterium
GGCCAAAAGAGGAGGCTCTTCTGGTAGCAGACCTACATCTCGGAAAAAGCGGCCACTTCCAGTCTCATGGCATTCCCATTCCGGGAGATGTGCTCTTCAAAGATCTCACCAATCTGGGTACTCTGGTCAGCCAACTCCAACCAAAACAGCTATTCATTCTGGGAGACTTATTTCACAGCCAATACAATGATGAATGGGCTACCTGTGAGAGTTTTTTCCAGGACCTGATTTCCCTTCCATCAGAATCTCTTAAGATTACCCTCATTCTTGGGAACCATGATATCCTTCACAGAACGCACTACATAAATGCTGGGTTCAGCATAGAGAAGGAGCTTACTCTGGGAGGAATTTCACTTGTTCATGATCCTGAGGAAAATCCAGAAATGGGCACCTGCATACATGGGCATATTCACCCTGGCGTGAGGTTGGTAGGTAAAGGGAGACAAAAGCTATCTCTCCCCTGTTTTTGGGTAGGTAAGGAAAGACTAGTACTCCCAGCCTTCGGTCAGTTTACGGGATTATACATGGTCCAGCCGGAAGAGGAGGACCAGATGTACGCCATTGCCGAGAGGCAAGTCATTCAGGTACTCTGAACTAACTCGGCTTCTTGGTCTTGGTCAAATTTGGCTGAGATACCAAAGGATCAGGCTTTACAGCAGGTTTCGCGTCATTCGCATCTGTGAGAATGAAGCCAAAAATCCCTCCACATATACCCCCTATGATGTGAGCAAACTGAGATACATCATCAGTACTCACTGACTGATAAACTTCTTTTCCTAAGAATAGAATCACAATCAGAATGAAGGTTAAAGGGATTTTTCCTGATTTGGCATTGGCAAATGAGCCTAGCAGAATCATCATAAAGGCTACCCCACTAGCACCCAGAAGAGCTGTATCATAGAACACTATCTGAAGTATCCCTGTAATCAGTGCCGTTACCAAAATCATGAGAATGAGGTTCTTGGAACCATATTTCTCTTCCAGTATGGGACCGATTAAGAGAATAAGCGTGAAGTTGCTGACTAAGTGCTCCCAGTTGATATGTCCTATCACATGGGAGAACAGCCTGAAATACCAAATAGGATTGAGGAAATCTACTACTGGATAAATGGTAAAGAACCCCATCACATCTCCGGGAATCACTTGACTAAGGATCAGAACCAGCGCTGACAAAAGTGCATAATTCAATACGACCGGAGAATTATATTGAATACTCATCTAAAACGTGTTAATTCGTCGCAAATTAAGGAAGTCATAATCTACATGCGTATACTGAAAAAAACCAGTAGAGGTTGACTTCAAGGACCAGTGATATGAAAATTTCAAAACTTTCTCTGCTAACAGGTGCATTCTTTGGACTAACAGCAGTCATTTTAGGTGCCATGGGCGCGCATGCATTAGAAGCTGTTCTGGACGCTGACCAGTTAGATTCTTTCAAGACGGGCGTCCGCTACCAAATGTACCATGCCTTTCTCCTCCTTATGTTGGGGTGGATGCAAACAGGTATCAGTCAGTCCGCCAACAAATGGATAGTAGGCTTGCTCATTGTAGGAGTCTTGATGTTCTCCGGATCTATCTACCTGTTGGTACTTACGCCTATCAAGGTAGGGATAGTTACCCCTATAGGAGGAACTCTACTGATCATTGCCTGGACCCTTTTGCTGGTCCAGTTTATCAGGAAAGCGTAGAATTATTTGACCCTAACCTTCTGGCCGATATCCAGCCTGGAAGGATTCATCCCCGGATTTAGGGAGGTGATATTGGAAACACTTACCCCAGAATACTGGCGGGAAATCTCCCAAAGGGTTTCTCCTCTTTTTACTGTGTGATAGATGGCTCCATTAGTAGGAGTAGGACCTGATTTGTTTGCTTTTTTCCCAGTAGACTCTTTTCTAGGAGCACTCTTAGCTCCATAAATTTTCAGTTTCTGCCCTACTCTGATTCTGTATCCTCTGAGGTTATTCCATCTAGAGATAGATCTAGCAGACACCCCAAATCTCTCTGCTATGGTCCCTACCACGTCTCCTGAGCGGACAGTGTAATAGGTAGGTTTGCCGGAAGGTTCTTTGTAACGCGTGCTGTATTTGGTATTGATAGCCTGTACCTGGGGATTCGCTGCAGGGTACTGGTTACGCTTCTTCCCGAATTGTCTCATAAGGCTGGGCTCACGCATAACGAAGTATTCCGCCGCCGCTTTGGGCATATTCATCACATAAGGCTTTTCTGAATAGGGAATTCTCTTCAGCTTCAATTCAGGGTTTAGGAAAACCAGTTCTTCATAGGAAGCATTGGTTTGTTCCGCTAACTCAGTGAGCGTTATGTCCATTCTCCGGATCTGAACCGTATCTGTATCCAATCCGAAATCCACATAGACAGGATAGATATTATGGTCAGAAGAATACTCAAATGCATAGGACGCAGCTATAAAAGCAGGCACATATCCTCTAGTCTCACGAGGGAGGTAGGACATGATTTCCCAGAAGTTATCTTTTCCACCAGACCTGATGATAGCCTTTCTCACATTCCCCATCCCACAGTTATAAGAAGCTATGGCTAATAGCCAGTCTCCAAACATATCATAAGCATCCTGCAGGTATGCCATGGCGGCCTTGGTGGACTTCAACGGATCTCTTCTCTCATCTACATAGGAATTTACTTTCAAGCCATACTGCTTTCCGGTATGGTACATAAACTGCCAAAGACCGGTAGCGCCTACTCTGGATCTTGCATGCGGATTAAGTGCACTCTCTACGACTGGAAGGTATTTGAGTTCCATGGGAAGACCAGCAGCATCCAGTTCTCTTTCAAATATGGGAAAATAGACCTTGGAAAGTCCTAGCATTCTGGAAACCTGCTCTCTTCTCCTCACAGTATACAGGTCTATAAACCTCTTTACGGTATAGTTATAGTCCATAGATATTACAGCAGGGATGTTATCCAGTCTGTTTTCTATGGTGGTCGTGTTTACCTTGGGGACCTCGTAGGAGCGGTAGTTATTGGTATTTAAAATGAGCGTATCATATACGCTGCTTACCTGATTATCGAAGGAATAATCCCTGTCCAGTCCATCTAACAGTTCAGAAATAGGTTTAATCTCTTCTGAACTTTTATTCTCAACCTGTGCGTACGCAACATTGACAAGGATCAAAATAGAAAGAAACGCGGCTCTCGTTGGTGCTCCCATGTATCAGTAGAATTAGCTACAGCTATACAAGTTAGTGCTTATCACAAACTTCATCAAAAAATAGAAGGAATTCTTATGATAAAAGGAAAGAATTTTTCATCCTAAATACTTTCCATTACCCATTATGCTTTCTCTCAAAACGGAAGAAAAAGTATATGTTTATACCCCTACCAAGTACGAGATTCATCCTAATGGCTGATCAGTTTTCCCTGGGTATCTTCACTATTCTTTTTCTTTCTTGACTAACTCTTTGACATTCCCAAATATTTGATGATATTTGCAGTCCCGTTTGAAAAAGATATTATTATGGCTAGAGTTTGTCAGGTAACAGGAAAAAGAACCATCTCTGGAAACCATGTTTCCAAGGCCCACAATAAAGTGAAGCGCAGATTTTATCCTAATCTGCAGAAGAAACGTTTTTATATCCCGGAAGAAGACAGGTGGATTACCTTGAAAGTTTCTACTAAAGGGATTAAAATCATCAACAAGAAAGGTATAAGTGCTGTCCTTAAGGACCTACGTGCTAAAGGAATTAAGTACTAAGAGATACTATAATCATCAATCTGGCAGACTCATGTGGAACTTTCCATCTGAGTCTGTTTCATTTTCTGGCATTTCTTTTCCAGTTTTGAGGCAACCTACTGACATCAAGCCGAGATATTCTCTATAAAGTCTATACCCAAATTTCAGACACCCTTATTTATCATGAGAAACTGTTTAATCCTCCTGGTCTTATTATTTTCTCTTCACTTCGCTGGCCTGGCCCAGTCTCCAAGCCGCTCAGGAAGACCGGCCCCCCAAGAGTCTAAGGCCTTACTGAGAAACTTCCCATGCGGAGGTCAAACTGTACTGGAAGAGAATTTCGAGGGTACTTCTATCCCTGTGGGATGGACTACCTTAGATTTGGATGGACTGACACCCAGGCCTGAAATTCAACAATTTGTTACGGCAGGTTGGCAGAGTGCTATAGACTTTAAAGACTCAACTAACAGAGCGCTGGCCTCTCCCTCTTGGTATGAAGGTACCACTGACCCCAGTAATGACTGGTTGATCAGTCCGGCTGTAGCTGTAGAGGGAAATGTGTGCTTATCATGGTATGCTTATTCTCAGGACCAGGGACACCCGGAAAGTTATGAGGTGCGCTATGCGACTTCTCCAGAACCAGATAGCTTTCTGGCTAATCCAGCTCTGGTCATAATTTCAGAAGAAAGTTTTGCCCTTAAGTTCCGTTCCCTATCCTTGGAAGCTTTTAGTGGCCAAACGATCTATCTGGCATTCAGGCATACTACCTCAGACGGATTCATTCTGTTTCTGGATGACATAAGAGTGGCTAACATCGAAAATCAGGACATTGGTGCTGTGGACCTAAAGATTGAAGCTACGAATGCAGGAGATAGTGTGTTCAGGGTATTTGCTGCGGTAAGAAACTATGGATCAGAAACCTATAATGAGAATGACTCATTACGTGTATTCTATAGTGTGGAAAATGAAGAGCCTAATGTAACCATTCTCACTGATACCATTTCACTAAATAGCAATGATACCTTACAGTTTAGGTATGATAGCCTTTGGGTTAGTCCTGAAGATGGAGTGTATAGGGTCTGTGCCTGGACAGATGACGGCGTGGATAATAACTCTGTCAATGATACCACTTGTATTCTCTTCCCTATAGGTTCTGCAGTAAGTATAGATCCTGCCATAGATAATTCTTCCTTGAACCTGTATCCAAATCCATTTGGAGACAGAATTCACTATGAACTTCCGGAAGATCTCCCTCTCCGTGGTAGTGAACTCAGTATTTTCAACTTGTATGGGGTGAAAGTTAAAACCCTGAAGCTCCTTGAGCGCCAGGGTTGGTTAACTGTGCGAGACTTAGGTGCGGGATTATACTTTTTTAGACTTTCTCATCCCACAGGTGCTAGTTCGCTAATTCGGGTGGTTAAGCATTAATTCAGCTAACTGGGAGGTATGGGGTCTATGTAACAAGGCGTTTGGAAAATTTCCTCAGGTTCCCCATACATGTTAATTGCGTGGACGGTAATTGTCCGGCCCCTCCGATATCCCTCTAAAATGATCTTTTGGTTTTGTTTCTCCCATCTGAATTTGATCGGGGTCATAGCACTATCATTGAAAGTAACGGATAAGACTTTTAACACAGGTTGTTTCAGAAAAATCTGATATTGAGTAAGGGTAGGGCTTTTGGTTAGCTTAGGCTGAGCGAAGATCATTTGGGCTGAAAGCAAGCAAAGTGTCAAACCAATGGTTTTCCTCATTTCAGCAGGCGTCAGATTATTAATTCTCTCGTTTAATTAATTATAGATCAAATTTTTTAATAAATTAAATATTTTTTCTCACGATACTTGCTAGCTGCCGATTTTATCCCCTGAATAGCCCTTATTTTAGGCTGAGTAGAAATGCCTCCCTTCCAAATAATATGGTAATAGCAGTTAATAAAACATACGTTTATTTAATTTAAAGGACGATTTTTCCCCATTTCAGTGAATTCGTCTATCAATACAAAAGTGTATTTATTAAAATAA
>JBCDBC010000350.1:0-5708 GCA_039184535.1 Bacteroidota bacterium
AGGAGAATTAACCATGGAGATAGCTCCTGAAAATCTGGTAGAGGTCATGAAGACCCTCAAAGAGATGTTTGCCTTCAATTATCTGGCGGACATAACCGCCACTGACCATTACACTGATGAGAAGCGTTTTGAAGTGTCGTACAATCTGGCAAGCATTCCCAACAAGCAGCGGCTAAGAGTAAGTGTAAGACTAGAAGAATCTGATCCTACTGTAGACTCCATTACCTCCTTATGGACTTCTGCTAACTGGTTTGAAAGAGAAGCCTATGATATGCTGGGTATCAAGTTCGACGGAAATGAAGACTTGAGACGTATCTATATGCCTGAGGACTTTGATTACTTCCCCCTCAGGAAAGAATTCCCCTTACTGGGTATTCCCGGAACTATTGAACTTCCTGAGAAAGACCCTCCGAAGGAGTATAAGTAAGAAGGCATTTCCTAATTTTCGTTTTCCAGTTCAACGTCGCCTTCCGCGGCCTTCCAAATCGACCCTGTGGAGGTACTTTTTTCATTCGCAAAAAAAGTACCAAAAATGCTTTGTCCCTCCAATGCATCTCACCTTCCCCCCACGCCCCATGGAGGAACGGCCAGCCCGCCTAAACAATAAATACTCAGTTTTTTCTCTATTAAAAACTCGTCTCTAAAATTTAATCCATTTCTATCTTTCGGATGGCTACAGGTTGGCCGCTGAAAGCCATGTTGTAAGAAAGCGGGTCCAGCCTTTTGTGGTCCATGAGCTCGTTTACATTGGCACCGCCCATGCTGTCTGCCACTTTCTGTGAGGTGCCCTTTCCGCCGTGTCCCCATCCGTGAGGGATACAAATGGTTCCCCCAATAATGTCTTCTGTTACCTCTGCTTCTATTTGGATGCGGCCCTTGGAAGAATACACTTCCACCAATTCCTTATCTTGAATAAGGGCCTTTTTCGCATCATCAGGGTGAATCATAACTGTACATTTACGGGTACCCCCTTTTAGCATAGGTAGATTGTGCATCCAGGAGTTATTACTTCTTAGGTGCCGTCTCCCAATCAGTTTTAGCGGGAAGTCCATATTCTTAGTGGGAGTTAACAGTTTTTCTACTTTGGGCATTTCCGCAGCAAAGATCTGCGGTACTAATTCTACCTTCTTATTTCTGGTAAATAGCCGCTTAGGGAGTACGGGTTTTAACTCAGAAAGCTCCATTCCACCCTTCTGCTTCATCAATCTCTTTAAGCTTAGTCCATCCTTTCTCATAAATCTACCTCCCCATACGCCATAGGGGCCAGTTTTCAGGGCCAAATCCAGCTTGGTTGTAGGATGTATTCTGGACATAATGCCGTTCTTAATTCTTCCTAGCAGGCTTCCGCTAAATAGCCTTCTGCTTAATTCTCCCATGATCTGCCAGTCGTACCGCTGTTCTGAAGATATCGGAAGGGGAGCCGGGCTGAACTTGGTGGTATTTCGGGTAGCTACCATGTGTAGCACAAAGGAGTAATGCATAGTTTCCAGGCCTACAGCAGGAGGAAGGATGATATCTGCGTACTGAGTGGTCTCATTGATATACATGTCAACTGCTACCATGAAGTCTAGCTGTCCAAGGGCTTTTTCTACCAGAGTAGAATTAGGCGCAGAACGTGCAGGATTTCCGGCTATGGTGAGAAGGGCCTTCACCTGGTCTTTTCCTTCCGTAATAATTTCATCTGCCAATGTAGCGGTTGGAAATTCTCCTATGATCTCTTTGTAGCCTTCCACCCTGCTACTGTAGCGAAACATCTTAGATTCATGGGCCATGAGGGTTACATAGTCTATGGCTGGAAGCGTAAACTGAAGTCCTCCCTTCTCATCCATCTTACCCAAGAGAATATTTATGCTGCTGATCAGCCACTGACAGAGCGTACCAAAAGACTGAATGTTCACACCCAATCTTCCATAGACCACACTATTAGGATGCTCTATGAGCCCACTCACTATCTGATATATGTCTTCAGGTGCCATACCCGTACTAGCTGCTACCTTCTGAATGCTGAAGGGGGCTACTATCTTTTCTAATTCTTCCAGATGCTCTGAAAATCTCAATACCCTGGAATCCGCAATCGCCTTTCTCTGAAATAATTCATTTACAATGGACAGCAGGAAGAGGATATCCGTCTCCGGCCTGATGAAATAGTGCTCACTGGCCTTTTCTGCCGTTTCTGTTTTTCGGGGATCTACCACTACTACCTTACCGCCTCTGTTCTTGATAGCCTTTATCTTCCCTCTGATATTAGGCGTAGACATAAAACTGCCATTAGAGGCTACAGGATTAGCCCCTATGATGAGTAGGTAGTCCAGGTTTTCTATGTCGGGGATGGGGGCCATCATGGCGTGGCCAAACATCATCTGATTAACCAGGAACACCGGCACAGAATCCAGACTATGTGAGGCGTATCTGTTTTTAGTATTGATAGCATTGATGGTATCATAAAGGGTAAGGGCCGTACCTGTATTATGGACGGTGGGATTTCCGGTGTAAGTAGCTATGGCCTCATTTCCGTACTTCTTCCGGACCTTCTTCATTCCCTCCTCTACCAAATCATAGGCTTCCTCCCAGGAGATTTTTTCCCATCCATTAGCTGTTTTTTTGATAGGCTCCTTAAGGCGATCTGGATCTGTGTGAAGTTCTTTAAGGGCCACCCCTTTTGGGCAGATATGGCCTTTACTGTAAATGTCGTCCTTATGGCCTTTGATGGAGAGTACCTGATTATCCTCAATTTTTATTTCCAGGCCACACATGGCCTCACAGAGGTGACAGGTTCTATACTTTGTAGTAGTCATGTTAAAAGTGTGTCTGTTTAGTCCTAGTCTTAAGTTAAGGAATTATGTGGAGTATCTTTTCTTGGTATCTGGATTAAAGGTACTGGAGAGGGAGTTAGGCCTCTTTTCCCAAAAGCAAGCTTTATGCTACCCATACCTCGCTCAATCTTTACCGCATGTCTTTCCCTTGGGTTCTTCCTATTTAGTCGCCCCCTTTTTACCCAGGAGACAGTCTTCAGAATAAATCAGGCAGGATACCTACCGGATGATTCTAAAGTAGGATTAGTCATGAGTAAGGTAGCTCTGAAGAAAAAAGTCTCAGTCTATGATCAGAATCATCAGCTTAGACTAACTGCAAAGCTTCAACCTACTTTAGGTAGCAAATGGGGTTCATTTCCTTATCAATACACCCTTGATCTGAGCCCAATACAGGAAGAGGGCACCTACCAACTGAGTCTTCAAGATCAGACATGGAGCTTATTTGTCCAACAGGATGCTTTCCATGATTATGAGGAGGTCTTACTTTCATTTATGCGGCAGCAGAGATGTGGCTATAACCCATACTTTGGGGTTGTCTGCCATAGAAAAGACGGGAAACTGTTTTATGCGCCAGTAGAGGATTCCACTTATTACGACTTCAGTGGTGGCTGGCATGATGCGGGAGATCAGCTTAAGTACCTGATCACCAGTTCTAATGCTACCGCTCGTATGCTTATCACTTACTTGGAGTATGAGGAGAAGTTTGATGACAAAGTAGATGACTTGGGACATCCCTACCCCAATGGCAGAGCTGATATACTAGATGAAGCTAAATGGGGGCTGGAATGGCTGTTAAAGATCCACCCTAAACCTGATTGGCTGATCCATCAGATAGCTGATGACAGGGATCACAGAGGATTTAAGTATCCCGATCAGGATAATGCTGATTATGGGTGGGGCTCCAACTCTTACAGGGTAGCATATTTTGCTGATGGCAAACCTCAGGGATTAGGGAAATGGAAAAGTGCCTCCACAGGCTTAGCCAATTTGGCAGGGAGGACTGCAGCCGCTCTGGCTTTGGGAGCGAGAGTTTTTCAGACTGGGCCAGACAGTGTGTTTGCTTTACGATGCAGGAAAGCTGCCATTTCTCTCTATGAACTGGGTAAAAAGCATCCCGGCTTTCAACAGGGTAATTCTTATGGAGCGCCCTACAGGTATAATGAGGATAGTTGGGAGGACGACATGGAGTTTGCAGCTGCTGAACTCTACAAGCTCAACGGAAACAGCGCATACCTGGAGGATGCGATACACTATGCAAATCTAATACAGGATCAGGGCTGGATGGCTCAGGATTCCATGTGGCATTACCAGAAGTACCCTTTTATGAATATGGGACATTACTCCCTATATGAAGTAGCACCTGAAGCGGTTCGCATACAATTAGCAGCCTGGTATAGAAGTAACATAGAAAACGTCATTCGAAGAGCAGAGACGAATGCCTTCCATGTAGGGATACCTTTTATCTGGTGCTCCAATAATCTGCTAGTAAACTTCATCACACAGGTCATTCTATATGAAAAGATGACCGGGGATTTACAGTTCCACCGGAACATGCTTTTACACAGGGATTGGTTGATGGGACGTAATCCATGGGGTACCAGTATGTTTACCTTATTACCAGACAAAGGGGAATATCCCTTAGATGTGCATTTACCTTCTCGTTATCTCATGAAAAAGACTCCTGCAGGAGGATTGATAGATGGACCCATTTACAGAAGCATTCACGATAATCTCATTGGGTTGAAGTTAAATGAAGCTGATGAATTTGAAGCTTTTCAGAATGACTTCATCGTGTATCACGACGACTTAGGCGACTACTCTACTAATGAGCCAACCATGGATGGGACAGCTGATGCCATTTTCATTATGGCTCATTGGAGTCATCCATAGCCTCTTTACCTTAATGTCTAAACAGGGTTTCCTGTAGTTTACCAAAGAGGTATCCTCTTTTTCTAAGCTCATTTATTAATTGAGGGAGGTAATGGTAGAATTTATCTGTACGATCAGGATGTGTCCCTATGTGAATCAGAAGTAGAAATCCATTTAATCCACTATCATGAGAATTCTCATAGGTTAGTATGCTGTTATAAATGAATTCACTGCCAAGATATCTTTGTCCCATATCAGGAGTAGTGTAATCTGCATTAGAGCGGGTCCCAGGTGTAAAATTTACCAGAACCTGTCCATTTTCTCTGGTCCAGTCGCTTATGACTTGGTTATACCACTCATATGGGGGCATAAATAGATAAGCGTCCTTAGGAAGGATATCAAACCTAGCCATAGACTTATAGTTATCCTGAAGATCTTTCAGGAAAGCTTCTTTTGTCACAAGAAGAGAGTCTCTATTCTCCCAACTCGCATACAGGAGATGCTTATCAGAATGAGGGCCTAAATAATGGCCATCTCTTTTTAGCTGCCTGATTAGCTTCTGATTTGCTGACTCCTTGTAGAAATCTCCAGTGAAGAAAAAATGAGCTGGCGCCTTCGTCTTCTTCAGCGTTTTCCGAATAAAAGCCCCACCATCAGCATAGTCTCCTCCAGTAAACATAAGGTACAGCACCGTAGAAGTAGTATCCATTCTGACAAGTCCTCCATGGACAAAGGTACTACGGGAAAGCCTATCCTTTTCTAACATTGCTTGAGCAAAAAGGGAAGAAGTCATATAGACTAATGCTACTAATAAAATGAGTCGTTTATTCATAAGTCTTCTTTCTATGAGGGAAAAATTACCCACAGATTCCTATCTTTATTTGGTGGTGCTACATTTTTCTTTCTGTAAGCCATTTCCCTGCATCAAAGATTGTCGGTTCAGATCATGATCTGAACCTAACAGCTCATCCTAAAACAAGGATAATTAAATACTTCATTTCATGGATAATAACCAGAAAATTGTAG
>JBCDBC010000351.1:0-5700 GCA_039184535.1 Bacteroidota bacterium
CTGATGTGATCAGTGCACATCTCGGGTCTTTATCCTATCTATTTCCTCGGATCAGCTGAAGGAAAAATAGGACCAAAGTGTTAGATAATCGAAAGCTAAAAGAGTCTGTTAAGCAAGGAAACTAAGCAGTAGAATTTATGGATGAGTCTGACATATTTACCCAGACAATGAAGTGCAATAATATGCAAGGGATAACCTATGGTTTGTTTAGATACAGCTTAGGGTTTCTTCTATTATTCTTCCTCCCCTTCTTGGTGGTATCACAGTCTATGACTATCCCCATAGTGGAAGAAGGAAATCCATTTCTAGAGGGATTTTTTGTCAGTGAATATGTAGGGACTGATACGCTTAGTACCAATAGGGTACTTAATAATCGGGACTTTAGAAGGACAGCCGAGGCCTACTGCCACCCTCAGAGTCCATTCAGAGGAAATCCACTTTACAAGGAAAGATTATTCTTCTTACTGGATACCATTATGTATGCAGGAAGAAGTACCATCAGCACTTGGGATGAGCAGGATATCCCTTTTGGGTATGGACTAATTAAGGAGAATTTTCCGGAAGAAATCCCGGCTGATCTGGCCATACGTTGTGATACAATTCTCAGAAATACCTCCTTGAATTACTTCGATTTTACCCAAGAGACATGGAATCCCATAACACAACTTCGTTCCTGGTATAATGGCCAGGCAAATGGCTTATCCTCCATTTATCTGATAGGTGTGGCCTTAGATAATGATACCATACGAGACATAGGAGAATCATTTTTCAGATACTCATTCACAGACTCACTCATACAAGATAATGGAGCTATAGACTATACCGGACTGCAGAATGATGTGTACACTTACAGGGGATTTAGTCTGAAAGCCTTGGGGACATACTATCTGGTTTCTCAAAATCAGGAGTATCTCAAGCTTTGGAGAAAAATGATTCCCTACATCCCACTTTCTACTTACAGGGGACCTACAGGCCAGCCCATGGGGGAATATTATACAGCGGCCTTCTGGAAGCCTTACTGGAATATGTCTGGACCTGGAGGAATATATGCTCAGGCAGCTCTGACCAATGACCCCTATAATATGGACTTTGCTAAGGCTAATAAAAGCTTTGTAAACGCCTATTACTACAGACAAAATTTAGTTGAGCCAGTAGATCAGCCTGAGCCCAATTATACCATTTATGATGCGAACATTCTGGGGCCTAGGGGGAGGTATGGAGATTTTGGGTTTGCAGCTACTTCCAGAGTGGTAGATAATTACCCAAACCATCTGTCATCCGGAGAGCGAATTGGCGTAGGAGTAGGCGGGAAAAAGACACTTGTAGGGGCGCATGTAATCAAAGAATCAGGCGGAAGCTTTATTTATAATGCAGCGATAGATAAGGTAGGACTTGAAGTGAAAATAAGTCCCGGACAGGAAACGGGCATAAGAAGGTATAAATATCGATTCCTGACTACCAATGAAAGGTCCTCTACTACAAACAGCAAACAGCTGTATGGACTAACCTCTACTTACAATCCAAGTCATAGATTCCAGCCAACAGATTGGGTCATACATGAGCAATGGGTATTTATGCCGGAAAGAGTAGTGGGGCACTTAACGGTTAATTCTCTGATAGATAATCAGGAAGCCTATGCCATTGGCTCCATAGTAAAAACGGTATCAGGACGTAACTGGTGGGGAGTAAAAAGGGATATGGTGGACCATGGAAATGGGCATTATTCCTATGGAAGAATTCATTTTATCATAAGACAGCAAAATTTAGGTGGAGCCATCATTACGGAATACGCGCCCATGTATGGAGAAACTGTACCAGATATCAGTGAGAAATCCATGTATCACAGAATCCTGGATGCTAATAATAAAGAAGGCGTAGCAGAACAAGAGTTTTCGTACAACATAGCGGATAAGTTTTACTACGTAATCGAAATATTTGAAGAGGGGACGGAACCTGCTGCTTTAATAAGCTCTTCAAGAGAGAAAGACTACCACAAGCTCGTAGTAGATGATGGGAAAAGGGAAATAACCTCCATCATGAACATTGCATCAGATACGCTCGTTTACAGAGACTCCATTTCTTCTGAATATACTTTATCAGCAGCACTAAGATCCTGGCATCCTGACCAGGCTTTACTGAAAGAAAGACAGGTCTATGACCACAGTATCCCAGGGAATAACAGTATCCTGTTAATCCACTCAGATGATAGCGTGGATGTAGATGTGGTGGAAAACTACTATCCTGATATATTCCCTGCTTCCAACTATTGTATGGTAGGTAGCGCCTGTGATGATGGAAACCCCTGTACATATAATGATGTGTATACTGAAGATTGTGAATGTGTAGGTACAGTAGACATAAGTTTAGATACAGATGGAGATGGAACTTGTGATTATGGAGACTTAACGGAAGGTGACTGTAAGTATGAGTCCTTCTGTGATGATGGGGATCCCTGTACCATCAATGATAAATATGATGCTTTCTGTAATTGCAAAGGGACATCTCAGGATGTAGATCAAGATGGCATATGCGCAGGTCTGGATTGTGATGATAATGATGCAGAAATCGGGCAGATACAAACAGTAGGAGCTGTCTGTGATGATGGAGATTCTACCACGGTAAATGACGAGATCCAGGAAGATGGATGTACCTGCCTGGGAGGAAATCCTATAGCATTATCTATCCGTCTATTCCTGGAAGGGCCCTATGATGCTGCCTCTGGCCTCATGCATGATAGCTTACGACAGAGAGGTCTTTTACCATTGGAAGATCCTTATGGCTTGGGAGAAATAGTGAATCCCATTCTTCTTGAAGGAGAAGGACCTAACGGGCTAGTAGACTGGGTGAAGGTAGAAATCAGAGATAGAATTGACCCTGGCATCATTCATACTACGGAAGCCATGCTGTTACAGAGAGACGGAGACCTGATGACGGCAAAGGGAGAAGCCTTTATGCCTGTGGTCCACCATGGATCGGATAGTAGTTACCTCACAGTTAGCCATAGAAACCATCTTTCCCTGACCACAGAGAAACCCATCCTCTTAGCTGATACAGCTAGCGTAGACTTCAGTCTAGGAGAGACCGCCATTCACGGTGGACAGAATGCCGGTAATCTGGTAGGGGATACCCGCTTACTTGTGGCAGGAGATGCCAATGGAGATGGGGTGATTGATGAGATAGATAGAGATCAGTATTGGCGGGAGGAGAATGGAAAGAGGATCTTTGATACATCTGCAAAGGCAGATGTAAATCTGGATGGGGCAGTAAATGTCATGGATAAAAATAGCTATTGGCGAGAGAATCAGGGGAAAATGGAATCTATCCCTAAGTAGACTGGATAACGAGATTATACAAAATAGACAAGGAGATCCTGATGAATTTAAGAAAATGGTTATGGAGAAAAGATATACGCACTTACTATTTCAAAAGGCTTTCATCTTCCTGCTCTTAACATCCTTACTCCAATACGCTTATGCTCAAACAATGGTTGAGCGAATCCCTCAGCTAACGGCTGTAGTGAGTTCCTTACCCGACTCTACTCCAGCCCAGCAGGTAAAAAAGGCCATACTAGAGCTAGCTTTGGAGAGAGCCAATAATGCAATAGCAGTATCCTATGATCAGGAAGCAGAGGATCTTGCCTTGGATGTATTGGGGGCTATTGACCAGCCGGCGGAGCAGTTCATAGAGAGAAATCCAGAAGCTTCCAATCTGAGTGGATTTGGACCTATGCTTACACTGGAGGATAATCCTTATTTGGAAAGCTTGGTAAGTAGTGCTACTAAGGCTATCGAAGCAGCAGATAAAGAATTTCCCAGGACTACGCCTGATCAGCCTGTATATAATGATTTGGGGGGCACCTATGGAACGCGTTCTGCTCCTAGTCTCGCGAGAAATTATTTCTGGCTGTTTGCCCATGAGCAAAGTCCTATGCGTTTTAACGCGGAACTCATCAAACGTGCCCTAAGACGTTTGCACACCTTTGCAGATCTGGTGAGTTTAAATTCACGTTCACAACTGGGTAATCCCCATAATTTTTGGTTTGACCAGTTCGCAATAGATGCTGCCTTTTCCTCCTTCTTTGAAATAGCAGAGCTCCACCCTAACCTATTCCTACCTAGCCAAAAGAAAGCTTGGGACAATATGATGCATGCTGCCCGGAATCGTTTGGCTAAAGGCAACGGAAACATATGGAGAGGTCCCTGGAATTATAATATAGAGATTTCCCGTCAGATGGGAACCCTAAATATAGGGCTGTATCTGGATGACCAGGAGATAGTAGACAGGGTCCTCCGACATTCAGATCAGTCCATGGCTATGCAGCGTTTAGATGGTGCTATGCCTTACCATGGAGATGATAGGCCTTCTGTTAATTACCATAATAAAGTGATGGGCTTGTGGACACGCATGTATGAACAGACAGGCTATGAGCCCCTAAGGGAGGCCGTAGAAAAAAGTCAGTGGAAGGGACCTACCACTGGCCGTACAGAAGAATGGTGGACCTCTCCATTTGACAAAGCCTATAGATGGAACATACAAAAAGGGACAGAAGTAGGGGGAGAGTCTGTAGCCTCCCTAACAGGAAACCCTTATGTAAGGGCCATGATAGACCGTAATAATAAACTTTCGGGAGCTGTTTCCGGGAGAGTGGGTGGAAGGTCTGCAGCCAGGTGGTATAGGGCAGACATAGATTCGTTAGCACTTCCAGATAATTATACCATCCCTGACAGAAACATAGGAGGCCCCAGAGCTTGGTATGGTAATTTCACTCATGCTGGCTCATTCAGGCCCTGGTCTGAAGGGCATAGAACCCTGATAGGGGCTATGACAGTGGACTCAGCAGATGGACGTTTAAATTCTATCTTGGCGGAGGTTACCCCTAAGGTATGGATTACTCCAGAGGGAGAGAATGGTTATTCGCCTTTTGCAGAACTCACACATAAAGAAATACCAGCTACTACTATTTCTAAGAACTACAGTGTGGGCACTACCCTTCACGGGGTAAAACGGGTTAGAGGAGGATCTTATGCTGGCCCCCTCTCGGATTGGCTAGGCAGACAAATGTGGATAGGGCTGCCCGATAGAATCATAGGGCTGGTCTCTACTGTACCGGGAATAGACAATGCCAAAGGATATGCAGTTCATGGCGTGCTTAGGCTCATTTCGGGTGGAGCCACAGGAGCCAGAACACTGAAAGAACTGGAAACCATCAGTCCTACCCACTTTCGCTACGGACAATTAGATATTATTATTCATGATCAGACTTACAGTAGTGTAACGGGTTTATTGAAGCCTTATAGAAACCGTAATCTTCCAGCGACAGAACTGACTTTTAGTGATAGAGCATCTGAAACCTACCCGCTAGAGGTAGGAGCAGAAAAAAGTTATCCCTTGGATACTGACTACAGATTTGTGGTAGAGGTGAGGCCTACTTGGGCAGACGAAAATGAGTTGACTTCAGTGAATGTGCTGGGAGATCAGGAGGTCGTTGGGCTAGAGGTGGTCGGAAGTACTCGATCCTTCCAAGTTTGGTTAAATACTACTGATGCGGATAAAGAGATATCTGTCCAGCGAGACAGACTCCCAGAGGGGAAAGCATCTTATGTATTTTCTGATGGACTTCTAGGCAGAGTAGATTACCAATCTACCATTCCTGATCAAACTACCTTGGCAGGAGGACAACATGCCGTCACGTAGGTTGCC
>JBCDBC010000352.1:0-5688 GCA_039184535.1 Bacteroidota bacterium
CTTCCATAGAACCGGTCATAGGCCAACTCAAAGATAGATTTAAGCTCAAAAGAAACAGGTTAAAGGGAACGAAAGGAGAGCAAATCAATGTGAGCCTGTCGTCGGCTGCCTTCAACTTCAAAAAATGGATGAATCTCAGAGAAGAGATGCTTTTTGCCTGGATAAAATTTAGGGTATTGAGGCTCCATTTTTCCTTAGGGCATGGTAGTACGACCTTCGTAGTAAAATATACCGACTATCCCCCCCTTTTTCAGGACCGACTAATTAATAATAGGTTGGAATAAATTTTCTCATCCTACTTTTAAGGCATTACCCCTCCCCATGAAAAAACTACTCATTTTCCTAACCATCTTCTCTCTTTATGCATTTTCCCACGCCCAAAAGCCTCGTGCCAGAGACTTAGGTGTTCCCTCTTGGTATAGGCATAGATAGTCCTGACCCAGAAATGGGTCAGGACTTTTTTGGTTAGAAATAATGGGAGTGCAACTTTTGAGTGTTATATTACTTCTTTAGCATAAAGCTGTCCTATGGGATTTCCCAAAATCAGATTAGGATCTTACCAAAAACACATTCCTTCAACAGAGGCGGGTGATTGATCTTAACTATTGGTAAGAACTTGATTCACCCTTAAAAGCCAACTTAAATGGACACGCTACCTCAGTTAAAAATCATAGGTACTGGTATTCTCCTCTACATTTTCAGTCAATCTTATATTTTCAGCCAGACTGATGTAGAATCATTGCTGGATTCTTTAAAAGTAGAGATCGAGAAACGCAAGTATCCGGGTCTTATGATCTCTATTGTAAGGTCAGATACCATTCTGTTTTCTGGAGGAATTGGCTATGCTGATGTGGAGAACAAAAGAAAAGTAGATGAGCTTATTCTTTTTAGACAAGGTTCTATCTCCAAGTCTTTCACAGCTTTAGCGCTTCTAAAAGCACTAAATGACCAGGGATTAAGCCTAAGTACACCCATTAAAGAGATAGATCCTGAACTCCCAATTATTAACAAGTGGACGGATCAATCCCCTGTAACTGTAGCTCATATACTAGAACATACCACTGGATTTGATGGGTGGCACACACATGCTATGTATAATTTTACAGATTCAGTTTCCCCTTCTGGGAAAGCGATGGTCCTTTCTCATCAAAATTCTTTGAAGTCTAGATGGAAACCAGGGACTATACATGCTTACAATAATCCTGGTTATGTGATTGCTGGCCACCTCATAGAAGTATTATCAGGTAAATCCTATCAAGAGTATGTGAAACAAGAAATTCTTGCTCCTATTGGGATGGCACATTCAGCGTTTTACTTCAAACATCCTCAAAATATGCCAATGGCTAAGGGATACAATTTAGAGAAAGCAGGATATGTGGAAGTGCCATTCGTTTCTATTCAGGGAGAAGCCGCCGGAGGTTTGTGTGCAAATGCACGCGATATGTCTAACTATCTTCAATTCATGCTGAATCGAAAAGGCTCCCTGATTGATAGTTCTCTTTTTGATGAGAGTATGTTTGAAAGAATAGAAAACTCTCATACCACACTTTCCGCCCGAAACGGATTGAAGGGTGGATATGGGTTAGGAAACTTCAGTGTCTACCAGAACGGGTATATTTTTCATGGGCACAATGGAGGAATTGAAGGTTTCTCCTCTAGATACATTTATTCCCGAGAAGGAGATTTGGGTATTGCTATTGCCAGCAATACCATTCGGGATGTTACCCCACTCATGGAGTATATTCTCGACTATTTGTTAGGGGATGAGCAGATGTTACCGGTAGATAGGACTGTAGTAACATTATCTAAATCCGAAGCATCAGAATTTGAAGGCTTCTATGTGTTTAAAGATCTACGCATATTGCTGCGATCTCCCATCATGCATTTTGCTGGAAACTTTCGATTCCAGTATCAAAACGGACAGTTATATGTCAAAGACCTTTTAGGCGGTATAAGGGATTCTCTTACCTATGCCGGGAACAATCAGTTCTACCGGAATATCGAGAAAGAACCTTCGGTTGTATTCTTTAAGAATGAACAGGGGAAGCAGGCCGTGGGGATAAAGAGAAAGTATGCTGAAAAGGAATCTTTTGTACTCAATCTTTTTGATATGCTTTCAGTATTGGCTTCTATGATGGTCAGTCTGGGCTATTTGGCCTATTTTGGGATTTGGTTTTTGATCCAATTGGTTAACAGAAAACCAGTGATTGAACTTCGTAGACTTAGCCTTTTTATGGCTTGTATAAGTTTCCCCTTGATGCTTTTCTCTTTTGCTATGTCTGTTTCAGATAGAATTACATCAGGCTCGCTGACCATTTTCTCAGGTATGTTTTTTGTTAGCTCCATCATTATGGTTATAGCTACCCTCTGGAGTATATTTCAAATTAGAGGAATAAAGGAAGATCGGTGGTTTAATGTTTATTTTGCTATTTCTACCCTTGCCATCTCAATTGTTGCTATATTTTTTATCAGGCACGACTTTATCGCCTTGAGACTATGGGCCTACTAATAAATAGAATGGGAGGCTGGTAGGATATTTCTTGAGTTAGTCAGCCTTTAAGCTGTTAATTAGCAGTGCCATCATTGTAGGACTTTCAACTACCTAAAGGACTCATGCAAAAACTACTCATCCTCCTAACCATCTTCTCTCTTTATGCATTTTCCCACGCCCAAAAACCTCGCGCCAGAGACTTAGGTGTTCCCTTTGTGGGAGAAACAGGAGCGTATAACGCTATTACAGATGTAGCAGGAATTGAAGTGGGCTATAGCACCATCATTTCTGGTGAAGGGGAGAATGTAGTAGGAAAGGGCCCTGTACGGACAGGCGTTACAGCCATCTTCCCCAGAGGAAAGGCGAAGAAGTTTAGCCCCGTCTATGCCAACTGGTATAGCCTCAATGGCAATGGGGAAATGACTGGAACTACCTGGGTGACCGAATCGGGCTTTCTGGAAACGCCCATCATGATCACCAATACGAATAGTGTAGGGGAGGTAAGACAGGCCGTCCTGAAATGGTTTGTAGATACGGACTGGTATAAAGGAGAGGAATGGTGGTATACTTATCCGGTAGTTGCGGAAACCTATGACGGCTTCCTGAATGATATCTATGGATTTCACGTGAAGGAGAAGCATGTCCTGGAAGCCATAGAGAATGCCAAGACGGGAAAAATCGCCGAGGGAAATGTAGGCGGAGGTACAGGTATGATGTGTCTGGGCTTTAAGGGAGGAACGGGTACTTCTTCCAGAGTTTTTATGATCAATGAAAAAACCTATACCCTGGGAGCACTTGTGCAAGCCAATTTCGGCGCCAGAAGAAACCTGACTATAGCCGGAGTGCCTGTAGGACAGGAATTGATGGATACCCTCAACTATGAGCTTAATGCTCCGCCTCAATCCAGCCGACAGGAGGGTGATGGTTCTATCATTGTAATTGTAGCTACTGATGCACCTTTATTGCCCCATCAACTTAAAAGAATAGCCCAAAGAATCCCTTTAGGAATAGGTATAGTAGGTGGTAGAGGTAGTAATGGTTCTGGAGACATCTTCCTGGCCTTCTCCACAGCAAATGAGAATGCCTTTAATCGGGAAGAGACTACTACAGTAGAGACCATTGCTAACGATCAGATTAATCCCATCTTTGAAGCTACTGTCCAAGCCGTGGAAGAAGCCATCATCAATGCCATGGTAGCTGCAGAAACTATGGAAGGTATAAATGGAAATAAAGCCCACGCCCTTCCTCATGATTTGCTACAGGAAGTCCTGAAAAAGTATAATCGGTTAGTAGAATAATAGGGCAAAACGGATAGTACGAATTTGATATTTTTCTCCTAAAAGCCTTCATTTTCTTTCTCCTCATTTTTGAGGATTTTCCTCCTCCAAAATGAGGATTTTGGGCTTATCTGGCCCTTTTTACGTATCAATCTCCAACATTAGGCCGTAAGCTTAATCAGAGTTTACTTACAGTTTTCCTATCACTTTGAGCTTATATAAGCATTAGCACTGACAGTGTTATTGACGTAACGCTGGCGTTTCAATCGCGCTAGCCCTGGCAAGATGTACTTCTCCCCCAGCATGTTTTTTAATCACATTTTAACCAGAATTATTCATTATGTCCTATTCAATTAAAATTTATAAGCATAGCAATTTCCGTGGTAGATCAGCAGAGTTACATGAAGGAGAATATGCTACAGTTCCTTCTTATGTAGGGAATGACCAAATCAGTTCCATCAAAGTATTACCTGGATTCTATGCCCAGATCTATGAGCATAGCGGGTTCAGAGGGAGATTTGTTACGCTATTCCAGGGGAATTACACCAATATTCCTCACTGGAATGACAGGATAAGTTCTATCAAAGTATTCAAATACAATCATACCATGTTCCCATTGGTAGAGTTTTTTCAGGATTCAAATTTTAGGGGTTTCCGATTAGCACTTGCAGGGACAGGACAGGATACAGGATACAATATGCCTTTTGTGAAGAATGACAGTATTTCGTCAATGAAGGTACCTGAGGGGACCAGGGTGATCTTGTTTGAACATAGCCGTTTTAGGGGAAAGAGTAAAGAATTTTCTCCCGGGGAGTATAAGAGTCTAAGCACTTTTGGTTGGAATGATAAGGTGTCTAGTGTCAAAATCATCACATCTGATCTCAAACTAATCAATATTGAATACCTTGATGAGGTAGAGCTACCAAATGGATCTCCCATAGCCATTTCCAGTTCTACCAGAAATGAGACTGATATTCTTCAGGAAGCCTCAGTAGTGCTCAGTAGGGAATTAACACGCTCAAGTACACGTAGCTGGAGTAATGCTACCATGGTCGGCATTTCGGTGAGTGTAAGTAGCAAGGTAGGAGTAAGTAAAGGCCCACTCTCGGCTGAAGTTTCTACTACCCTTACTACTACCCTGGAAAACACTTTCACCATAGGGGAAGAAGAGTCAAAAAGTGACACTCTGCTATTCCAGAAGACGGTGGATTTTGATGTGCCACCTAAATCAGTGGGTAAAGTGAGTATCATGCTCACCCCTAAAAAGTACAAAGTAACAGCCAGGTATACCTTCCAGTTAGAAGGAACAGATAAGATAGATACTCAGGAGGCAGAAATCTTCATTGAAACCTATCAAAAGGGAGAAGCTATCATTCAATCAGAACCTATCCCTGGGGATGTATTGGAGGCAAGCGTATCGTGATGATCTAAGCGTCATTGTATGTTTGAAAGCAGGCAGGCTTGGATATCCAAGTCTGCCTTATTCTTTATCAGATCATCATCTCTTATCTGAGAATTTCTCTCTTCTCCTTCGTCATAGGACCATGCTTTTCTTCCAGGTAGAAGTTACCATTTTGATGGTTCTTGTTCATTTCATCCATGAAGGATAAAGGATTAGACTCACCAAAATATCACCAAAATATCACCTGATTAGGGGATTTTTGATTAGACTCTTTTATTCTTCTTTTAAGGGACTTTAAAAAAGTAAAATAGAAATGAGTTTAATTCATTATATTTTACTTTATAAGGTTGTGAATAATATATTTTTTTGTACAAACCTTATATTACATTATAATGACTAAGCCTAAAGGAAATACCCAAGACAAGTCGGATGAGACAGTGAAGCCAGGAATTTTACCAGAAAGTGAACCTTCTGCTAGTATAACACGGTCTGGAGATACAGGAACTACTCAGGACAAG
>JBCDBC010000353.1:0-5687 GCA_039184535.1 Bacteroidota bacterium
ACATAGCTGCTTTACTATTCAAATCTTTGACAGAAAGATCAAAGCCATAGGCTGGATCTCAGCAAATCCTAAATCTGTCAAGTATGTTGTTGCAAGTGAGTTTTACCATCCTTCTTCTAGGAGCTATTTTCCTGATAGGTCTGATACTTGGAATCTTTTTAAGCAGAAAGCAGCTATTATTCTTGTCTGAACCAGATAAGGTAATACCAAATGATACCAGTGGCTCTCCAGAAAATGAATTAGCTGATCATAAGTACCAAAACTTCCACCTACCAGAACGCAGGAAAACGCAATACCTCCAACAGGTTTATTCTCTCATAGAGGAAGAGAAAGTGTACAAGGAAGCCCATCTTACTTTACCCAAACTTTCTCAAAGGCTGGCTATCCCGCCCAAGTATCTTTCTCAAGTAATCAATGAAAAGTGTCAGGTGAGCTTTTCAGAATTCATTAACCAATACAGAATTAAGGAAGCCCAGCAACTGTTGCTTGATCCCGCCTACCTGAAATTCTCTATTTCCGGGGTAGCCTCCGAAGTGGGATTCTCCAACAGACAGTCATTTCATCAGACTTTTAAGCGGATTACGGGGACCACGCCCGGCAAGTATAGAGAAAGCTGTCAAGATTCAGGAATACCTACATATTACAGCTAAAACCTCATTTCCGAACCCACCAAAACTACCGTTCAAAGGGAAATTGATAATCACAAATTCAAAACAAATGACGATTCAACTAACGAGAACATTCAAGAAAATTAGCCTTTGGCTAGGTCTTGTTTTGTTCATGGTATACTTCACTGGATGCGATGAAGATGATTCAGTGGATCCTCTGGGCAACTGGCTGGAACTCTCAGATTTTGAGGGTATACCCAGAAGTGATGCCGCTTCTTTTCAGATAGGGGATAAAGGCTATGTGGTAGGAGGATATGATGGATTCGACAGGCTCAAAGACGTATGGGAGTATGACTACATACGGGATTTCTGGGTACAAAAAGCTGACTTCCCGGCTATAGAAAGAAACTCTGCTGTAGGATTCTCCATCGGAAACAAGGGATACATAGGCACAGGTTATGATGGAAAGAATGAACTAAAGGATTTTTGGGTATTCGACCCTGATTCTAATGCCTGGACTGCAAAGGCTGACTTTGGGGGTTCTGCCCGATACGGCGCAGTGGGATTTTCTCTGGACGGCAAAGGCTACATAGCCACAGGCTATGACGGCAACAACCTTAAGGATATGTGGGAGTACGATCCAGGTACTGATAGCTGGACACAGCAAGTCAGTGTGGGTGGCTCGAAAAGAGTAGACGGATTCGTCTTTGTCCTGAATGGCAAAGCCTATGTAGGAGGAGGCCGTAACAATGGCGTTTACGAAGATGACTTCTGGGAGTATGATCCTGCCACCAAAGAGTGGGCCCGAAAAGCAGATCTGGTGAATGATGAAGATGATGGCATAGATGACTACAACATTGTAAGAAGTAATGCCATCAGCTTTGCTACATCTTCTAAGGGATACCTGGGTTTGGGCTTCAACGGCGGGAACAAAGTTGATGTATGGGAATATGAGCCAATTCAGGACTTCTGGGTGGAGAAAACAGATTTTGAGGGAGTTCCCAGAAATGGCGCAGTAGCCTTCTCTTTTGATAACAAAGGCTTCTTCCTGACAGGTACCAGTGGAGGTACTTCCGCCTTTGATGATGTATGGCTTTTCGAACCAGATATTGAGAACGATGAAGATGACTAAGCTGCAAAAACTCCTGCTGTTGATTTGCCTGGTTCTGGGATTGATATGGATAGTGAGTGATTATTTGATGGGCGTACCTAAATCACCCCCATTAACCACTACTCCTATCAAGTTGGAGCATGGATGGGGCTACAGCATAGAGCTGGAAGGGAAGACCATCATCAGGCAGGAGAATATCCCGTCTGTAGCTGGAGAGGATTCTTTTAGGTCCAGAGAGGATGCCTTAGTAGTAGGCAGTTGGGTCAGTCAACAACTTGTTGAGGGAAAGTCTCCCTCCCTTACGTCAGAAATTCTCAATACCCTAATTGAAAGGCCATAATACATGAAAAATAGATATATAAGCCTCCTCTGTATCCTGCTACTAGGTGCCGGAGGATGGGCCTGTCAGGATGAGGATGCCTTCTGGGATCTGGGCACTGACTTTATTAATGGAAATGCTCGTGTCATCCTGATTGACAGTTTGCCATTAACAGCATCCACTGTGTTTTTGGACTCTCTGAATACTTCTGGGACAGGTCAGATTCTGGTAGGAAGCTTCACTGATGATGTACTGGGAACCGTTTCCTCCCAATCTTACTTCCAGTTTAAGTATGAGTTAAACTTGGATTCAGACCTCACTTACATGATAGATTCTATGGTCATGATTCTGCAGTACTCCGGCTACTATGAGGGAGATACCAGCCTAGCCCAAAAGTTTATGGTACACAGGGTGCTGGAAGACATAGAAGCCGATAAAGATGACGACTTTGGCTTACTCTATAATGTATCCTCTTTTGAGTATGATGAGGTCCCCCTGGTAGAGAAATTCATCAGACCCTTCCCTACGCTGGATCAAGAGATGAGAATTCCCTTACCGGAGTCTTTAGCAGAGGAATGGTTTCAGGTTCTCCTGAATGAGAATGATGAAATAGAATCTCTGGACGATTTCCTGGATGTCTATAAAGGGTTTGTCCTGAGAACAGAAGGATTTCCGGATGGGAGCTTGCTAGGATTCTCTGCTCAGGAGGCATTTAATGATCCAGAGAATCCTACAAATGATGCGTCCTCCTCCCCCTTGATACGCCTCTACTATAGAGAAATTGGAAGCACCTCTGAGGAAAAAACCTATGACTTCCGATTAACCAATTCCACCCTTCAGTTTAACCAGATCCAGGTGGACAGGAGTAAAGGGTTTCTTCCCACTAGGAGAGAACAGGAAGATGACATTTCTTCCCTACTTACAGAAAGGCAAGTCTTCCTCCAGGCGGGGACAGCGCTAATGCCCAAGATCATTATTCCTAACCTGGAATCCATTCTGGAAATAGGAAAAGGCGTAGTACTTAATGCTGAGATAGTCATAGAACCTGTGAAAGGGACCTACAGCAACAGAGACCCCTTACCGTCTAACCTGGTACTGTATCGGACAAATCGGAATAATGAAGTGGGCAGCTTGCTTACTGATAACTTCTCGAATGCCAGTATCACTTCATCGCTTTCAGCAGACTACTTATACCAGGAGGAAAGTGAATATCGATTTCCGGTCACGGATTACATCACCTCCATTCTCAATACAGATGAGTTTCAGGAAAATCAGCTTTTGATAGGCTTAAGTAGCTTAGAGTTTAGAAGCTCTGTCCAATCTGTGATTCTGGGAGGTCCCAACAATAAATCACACCAGATGAAGCTCGAAATCTATTATTCCGTGAATGATGACTAAGAATACACTCTTCATATACATTTTCTACTTACTAAGTGTGGCTGTTTCACCATCCCTACTGGCACAAAACAATACCAGCTCTCCCTATTCCAGTTTAGGAATAGGAGACATCAAACCTAATGGTATTGGTGCCCTTCAGGGGATGGGCGGAACGGGCATAGCACTTAGTCCAGGAACGTATTACAATTACACCAACCCAGCTGGGAATAATGCGCTACCCCAAAAGGTTTCTCTCACTGATATAGGGCTTTTTTACAAACAGACTTCAGGCTCTGATACAGAAACCACCCAGAAAAACCAAGACTTCAACCTAAACTATTTCTCCTTGATTTTTTCTCCCAAGCCCAATTACACCTTAAGCTTTGGGTTAAGGCCCTACAGCAGTATTGGGTATGAGGTGGATATACTGAGTGGCATAGAAGGTTCCAATGAGCGGTACCAATCCAGATACTCTGGCCAAGGAGGCCTGAATATGGTGTTTTGGAGTAATGCCATCCAGTTGGGAGAACGCCTTTCTCTGGGAGCTACTATGTCCTTCATGTGGGGACAGATCACTACCCAGGAACAACTCTTTCTAGGAACTTCTTCCAGTAACATTGTGACCAGTGACTATACCTACAATGTGGCCAGCTTAAAGGCTGATCTGGGAATTCAGTATGCGATCCCGCTAGGAGAAAAGAATGAACTCAGGTTAGGAGCTGTAATAGAACAGCCCTTTGGAAGCCGAGGGGTATACTCTGAATTGATCTTCAGCGCCAGGCAGGGAGGACTGGCCCTAGATCCGGAATTTGAGAATATCCCCAGTCTTCGTCTTCCATTAGGGTGGGGAGCGGGAATAGGCCTTAAGCTGGACAACACCTGGAACATAGGGCTGGATATCTCCGGCCAAAACTGGTCTGATGCCATTCTTTGGGATGGTACGGACGAGCTATCAAACAGCCTGAGAGTTTCTACTGGAGTGGAGTATCAAAGGCAACCTAAAGTTTTTGGCAAAAAGCACCCACCCGTATTGCGGGCCGGCCTTAGCTACACTGACTCTTACCTTGAAATCAGACAGATTCCCATAGAAGAGTACGGTTTCACAGCCGGCATAGGAATCCCCACAAGAGGGGCCGGAAGTATCAACTTAAGTTATGAATTCCAACTCAGAGGTACCACAGAAAAGGGCCTCATAGAAGAACAGAGCCATGTGATCAGCCTATCAGCTACCCTTGCTGATCTATGGTTCCGCAAAAGAAAAATTGACTAGGATATCCAAGACCTGAATAGTTCAATCCAAACCAAGTGAGTAACCGTAATTAATTATGATTAGACATGTATGTTTGCTTCTGCTGCTCTACAGTCCCGGGCTTTTATTAGCCCAAAAATTCACCATCAGTGGGAATGTAAGGGATGCCAGCACAGGAGAAGATTTAATAGGAGCTACCATCCTTGCGGCTCCTCTACAAGGGGTGGGAACCTACTCTAATGAGTATGGCTTTTTCTCCCTCACCTTACCCGCCTCTACCTATACCATTCAGGTCAGGTATTCAGGCTACAGACTGTTCGAACAGGAAGTTTCTCTCCAGGAAAGTAAGCGAATAAATATTGAGCTGGCCCCCTTGGAGAGTACGCTGGATGTAGTAGAGATAGTGGCAGAGAAAGAAAACAGTAATGTGAGTGAGACCCAGATGGGCCTTACCAAATTCAATCCAAAGGAGGTAGAAACTGTGCCCGTCCTGTTTGGAGAGAAAGACATCATTAAGGTCATCCAGCTTAGCCCCGGTGTAAAGACAGCCGGAGAAGGAAATACCGGTTTCTTTGTACGCGGGGGTGGCCTGGACCAAAATCTGATTCTCCTGGATGAGGCAGCAGTGTATAATCCTTCCCACTTATTAGGCTTCTTCTCCGTCTTCAATTCAGATGCCATTAAGGATGTCTCCCTCTACAAAGGGGGGATGCCGGCTGAATATGGTGGACGTGCCTCCTCTGTTCTGGATATCAGGATGAAGGAAGGGAATAAGAAGGAATATGACTTATCTGGCGGAATAGGACTAATCTCTTCCAGACTGACAGTTGAAGGCCCCATTCAGAAAGACAAAAGCTCTTTTATCATATCAGGAAGAAGAACCTATCTGGATCTTTTCCTAAACCTGTCCTCTGATGAGGCCATCTCAAATTCTAATCTCTTCTTCTATGACCTGAATACCAAGGCGAATATTCAGCTGGGAGAGAAAGACCGGCTTTTTGTATCTGGATACTTTGGGCAAGA
>JBCDBC010000354.1:0-5680 GCA_039184535.1 Bacteroidota bacterium
CCAGAATGTGGAAGTCCTGGAAGTAACTGGTCTGTAGAGGCTGATTTAGAAGCTTCAGGGGAGCAGTACCTCACTTACAAGCTAAATGATAGTTTTAGTGAACCACCTGCTTCAGGCGCAGATCAGCTTAGAATACCTTTTAAGGTAGTACAGGCTGGAAGCTATAAGTTTTGGGCAAGAACAAAAGCTCCCCAGGATGCTGGAGATTCTTTTTGGTTTAGAATAGATAATGGAGAATGGATCAAATGGAAGAACCTCAAAAAAGGAGATATCTTCAACTGGATACAGGTACAAGACCATAATAAGGATAATGAAAACGTGGTAGTTAACCTTACTGCAGGTGAACACCTAATCACCATAGGGTATAGAGAAAAAAATGTACAGCTTGACAAGTTTTTTATCAGCACAGATAATACTACCCCATCTGGTCTGGGAGATCTAGATGTGAATTGTGGAGCTAGTACATCAGTGTGGTTAGAGGCTGAGTGTGCTACAGTAGGAGCTAATCTAGAAGAACTTGATAATGAGCTTGCCTCTCAAAATCAGGCTATCCTGATGAGTGGCGCTGCTCAATTAAATGCTCCTTCAAATGATCCTAACGACCGCATTAGTATGGAAGTAGAAGTAGCCGAAAGCGGTACCTACCAACTATCAGGCAGACTTTCCTCACAGGATAAAGAAGCTAATTCTCTTTGGGTGAAAGCCAATAATGACAGCTGGATCAAGTGGGATAATATAGCACAAAATAGTGGTGTTCAAGCCAATGTAGTAACCACCAATATGGCTACAGAAGTACCCATCATTCCAGGTCATTCTTCTTTTGCCATGGACTCTAAAGGAGGAAGAGGGGGAAAAATCATGAAGGTAACTAACCTAAAAAATAGCGGAACAGGCTCTCTAAGAGCATGTGTAGAAGCAAGTGGACCAAGAGTATGTGTATTTGAGACCTCAGGTGTTATCAGGCTAACGGATGAACTAAAAATTTCTAATCCATATATCACTGTTGCAGGTCAGACAGCCCCGGATCCAGGGATCATCATATATGGAGAGACCTTTGTCATCAGATCTCATGATGTGCTCATTCAGCATTTAGGGGTAAGGGCTGGAGACATTAACTGGAATGGAGACCATGAGAAAAATTCCATGGACTGTATGTCCATCAGAAAAGGAAGTGATAAGATAGTCCTTGATCACTTAAGCCTGGGATGGGGTTCCGATGAAACGATAGACATAAGCGGAAATGTAGGAGAAATATGCTTGAAAAATATGATGATCTCCAATGCATTAAATACAACAGGGCATGCTTTTGGAGCGCTATTTTATGATCAAGGGAGTCTGGCTGTAGAAGGTTCCATGTTTGCCAATCTGGAGCAAAGACAGCCCATGAGTAGAATTGGTAAGCTGATTCATGTAAATAACCTCCATTACAACAGAGGGCTTAGATTTGCCCAGTTCTCAACTAATGCCAACGTGGACTTCAAAACCCATAATAGTCTCGTGGGCAATGTCTATGTAGAAGGGCCTAGCAGAAGAAGTAATGTAAAGCCTATACTTCTCCATAGAGGAGACCTAGAAGCAGGGTCTAAGATGTATCTGAAAGATAACTACTGGAAGAGTAATGTAAATTCAGCAGGGGACCTTGGTAATCAATGGTCCTTAATTGAGGATCAGGGTGGAAACGTAGATCCTAAAGTAGACAAACCACCTGTTTGGGTTAGTGGTATGAAAGTACTCACAAAGGAACAGGAGATCATTAACTATGTGCTAAATAGTGCAGGTTCTCGCCCTGCTAGAAGAAACTATATTGACCAAAAAGTTATAGACGACTATAAAGAGGGCAAAGGAAAGGTAGTAGACTGTGTAAGTGGCTGTTCTAACAATGATGGTGGCCTCCCCAAATTAGCTGAAAACACACGTAAGCTTAATATCCCTTCTAATCCTAATGGAGATGATGATGGGGACGGGTATACTAACCTGGAAGAATGGCTACACCAAATGGCCGCAACTGTAGAAGGAGAACCTTATGATCCAGGAGAGGATCCTGTGGAAGAAAACCCAGGCTTGAGTGACTCTTTCACTTGGCATAAGCTTACTGATGCAGATAAGGGAGGCCAGGCAGTTAGCCTTAACTTACAGGCAGGAAAAAACATTATAGAAGTTGCCAGAAGAGAAGCAGGAGTAATTCTGGACAAGTTGTACCTAAGTAAATCTTCCAGCACACCTTCCGGACTTGGTGGTAATGCATATAACTGTAGCACAGGTGCTGAGGATTTCACCTACCTCCGGATCAATGCAGGAGGAACAGCTTTCAATGCCAGCGGAAACAAAATGTTTAGAGCGGACGGATTCTTCACCCTCCCCTCTTCTACCAATGCCTCAAACTCTAACGTTGCTGAAACCCAGGACGTAGGTCTTTACCAGACAGAGAGAAAAGGCACTTCCTTCGGATACAAAATCCCACTGGAAAACGGCATCTATGACATAAGGCTTAGGTTTGCCGAGCTACAGTGGCTGGAATCAGGAAAAAGACGCTTCAATGTAAAAGTGGAAGGTGCTACCCTCTTAAACAATCTTGACATCTTTGCCAGTAGTGGATTTGGAATTGCGGTGGATAAAGAACTACTAGAAGTACAGGTACAAGATGGCACACTTAATATTGACTTGGAGGCATTAGCTGGAGAAGCGCAGATCTGTGCCATTGAAATTCTACCTGCTGGTAGCCTAAGTAACTCCAGTAATACACCTCCTTCCTTTACCATCAGTGGGGATGTGTTACTGAGCAAAGACTTTGAAGGAATTAAGACTGTAGAAGTATTCCCGGATCCAGTAAGCATTGAGGAAGCCAGTCAGAACGTAACTTATTCTCTCAGTCCAGCATTTAGCTTGATTTCAAATATCAATATTGACGAGGCTAGTGGGCAGGTACAAGTAAAAGCACTTGCAGGTGTTACGGGCTCAGAAGAATTTACCATCATAGCTAATGACGGTCAGGATAAAAACAATGTATATACCCAGACATTCAAACTGGTGATTCTTTCAGATGAGCCTACTTCCATTGGCCAGGGAGGATCCATAGTTAGGATTAATGCAGGAGGAGCTGCCTACACAAACAGCTCAGGACTAGAGTTTGAAGCGGATAAGTACTACCTCGGAAATACCAGTGAGTTCACTGTTTCTAATGAAATCGCAGGAACTACTGATGATGTCCTTTACCAAACTGAGAGATGGGGGTATGAGTTCAGCTACCAAATCCCTGTCATCAATGGAGAATACAACATCGTACTCCACTTCGCAGAGGTGTACTGGAAAGAGGCTGGAAAGAGACAGTTTGACATCAGTGTAGAGGGTGATGAATACTTCTCTGCATATGATATCTATCAGCAGTACGGTGAAAACTCAGTAGCCGTGGAAGTGTTAAATGGAGTTATGGTGGCAGATGGAGTCCTAAACTTAAGCTTCCTTAGCAGAAAACACATGGCCAAAATCTCTGCCATAGAAGTGATCTCTACCTATAACCCAGGATTAGTAAGTCTGGATTCCAGAGAGTCCGTAAGAATTAACTGTGGAGAGAACCAGGAGAAAGCATTTGGAGGCTACATCTTCCAGCCTGATACGTGGTACGTAAGCAGCAATACAAATGCACTTCTAAATGATAACATAGGCATCTCCTCCACTAACTTTGATGCGCTCTATAAGTCTGCCAGAAGCAGTCAGATCAGCGGGGAAGACTTTGGATACAAGATTCCTGTTGAAAATGGAAAGTATATAGTATACCTACACTTTGCTGAAATTTACTGGGGAGTCCCCGGTGGAGCTACTGGCGGAGCAGGTAACAGAGTATTTAGCATCACCATGGAAGATGAAGTCATAGAAGAAACTTATGATATTCTCTCTAAGACTGATCCTGGAAGTGCTTTTGTAGAAAGAGTGGAAGTAGATATTACAGATGGCTTCCTGGATATGGACCTTACAGCCATCAATGGTAAGCCAATTATCTCAGCCATAGAGATTTTGACACCTTCAGATGAAGAAACTTCCATTGGTGTTCGCAACTACCTGGATCAGAGAGGGCCAGAACTCAGAGAGAATATGTTCCTGGATGTAAGTGTATTTCCTAATCCAGTTGTAAGTACTACTAAGCTCATGGTCAACAGTGAAGTAGAAGGAGATTTTGAGATGAGCATACTAGACATGCAGGGAAGAGAGTTGGTAAGTCAGCGTTTAAGAAAAACAGCACAGATAGCCAAATATGTACTCCCTACAGCAGATCTTCCAGCCGGTATGTATGTGGTCAGACTTACCAACGGTTTTGAGAATACTACAGCGATAAGACTAGTGAAACCAGAGTAGTACGTTCACATTAACATAGATTATCCAAATTAACCTGTGTGCGCGGAGGTTGTCTGAAAAGGCAACCTCTTTTTTTGTATTTACTTTAAAAGAAAAGGCTATACTTAGCAGCCTATTCTTTTTCCATTATTGAAATTTTCAGAATAATAAATTCTCCCAAATTAATAGTCATTTTCCCAAAATGACAAAACCTCAATGAGTAAATAGTCCTCTAAGTCCCGTAAAGGCCGTGTTTTTTATGGCACGTGCTTTGGTCTCCAACTATATCTTCGATGCGTAGCACATGTTCTTATTTGTCTTATTCAAAATCGAGAACGCTATGGTTATTTCCTACACTTGCAGATTTTTGCTCTACCCACTTTTTGTATCACACAAACTGGCTACGGCCTATAGACTCACATGACCTTAAGTAGGGATTGTTAGGCTCTTATCTCAAACAATACGGGGGTTACTCCGACATGTCTGAAAGGATAGTACTTTTCAGCATGATCTGATTTAGCCTGTCATATCTGGCTAATCCGATCCCCAACTTGTTTGATATACATTGTTGTATTAAGGACCGTATAAACGGTGCTTAGGGTATCTCCTTGCCATACCTGAAGCTTTCCGGCTAGACCAATCACCTTAAGTCTCAACAAGAGCTAACACCCAAATCATCCAAAACATTAATCCTAAGCTGAAAAACAGTTTAGAAAAGGGCCCGTTCTGGCCCCTGGGATAGGTTTTGCCAATTTTTTAAGGCCTAACCCTTAACAGGACTATGGATCACAAACGAATTTTAAAAAATAGTTCAACATGTATTTGTTAACAATTATGCCCTTCAACACAAAAGCTATCACCCTACTTTTTTCAAATAGAAATGGGCTAGTAAGTGTGTTGAGGCGCTTTACGCAGGACTATTCTCCCTGTGGAAAGCTATTATACATACTAGGTTTCTCATTTTTATGGGCTTTGGTAGTAGCTCCTTCTGTTTCTTTAGGCCAAAACATTTGGCTGGAAGCAGAATGCGCCACTGTGGGAGAGAATCTGGAGGTCCTGGATCATGAAGGGGCGTCCAAATCTCAGGCCATTCTCATGAAAGGAGATACACAGGCTAATTCTCCTTCGAACGATCCTAAGGATAGAATTGTATTTGAGATAGACGTAGCTGAAAGTGGGACTTACCAGATGTTCAGTAGAGTGGCGGCACAAGACGCTACTGCCAACTCCTTCTGGGTAAAGGCTAATGGAGGTAATTGGATCCATTGGGAAAACATTGGTCAGAATAGCTTTGAGCCTAATGTGGGCAGTACCACAAGAGCTTCTAAGGTACCTATTATCCCAGGGTATA
>JBCDBC010000355.1:0-5660 GCA_039184535.1 Bacteroidota bacterium
TGAGAAGCCAGGGAAATGTAAATGAAGCTGAATTGACTTTCTGGGATGTTATAGAGTTAGCAGAATCTCAGGAAGATATTTCTACTCAGCATCAGGCCATGAAGGAACTTGCCCAACTATACTCTTCCACAGGAGACTATAAGATCGCCTTCAGGCTGTTAGATGATGCGGCTAAATTGAGAGATTCTCTCAATCTGGAAGAACGTGAGAAGGCCAAGGTGGAAGCAGAGGCGAGACTAGAGTCTGCATTACAAGCTGCCAGAACAGATTATCTCATAGACAATGAGATTAAGAATGAACTTCTTATAAATCAACAAAGGTTTCAGAACATTATTCTCAGTGCCAGTATCTTCCTGATATTGGCAGTGGTAGTATACATCCTCTACAATAGAAGACAAATCAAGAAGGCCTATTTGGTACTCAGTAGGCAGGCTGCGAAGATCAGAAGACAGAAAGAGGAGCTAGCAGAGAAGAATGTGATGCTGGAAGACCTTAATAGGGAGAAGGATGGTCTGATAGGCGTGGTGGCCCACGACTTGAAGTCTCCTCTGGCCATGGTGCAGAATATTAGTGAAATGATAGCAGATGCAGGTTCTCTTAATGATGATCAAAACCAGTATCTGGTCATGCTGAATAAGATGGTAGAGAGGGGAAATAACCTGATTAGAGATCTGCTGGATATCAATTTCTACGAAAGTTCAGATGCTGCTCCCGAATTAGAGGCCATCATGATAGACGACTTCATGGAGGAGCTTCTTCCTCCATATAAACAGAAAGCCATAGATAAAGATATACATCTGGTGTACGAAGGGAGCAGAGAGGCACAGCTGGCTACGGACACAGCTTTCCTATCTAGAATCATGGATAATCTGGTCTCTAATGCCATTAAGTTTTCTCCCTTTGGGAAAAACATCTTTGTTACCGTTTCCAGGATAGGAGAGGTCCTACAGATATCTGTAAGAGATCAGGGACCCGGTATCAGTCAGGAAGACCAACAACTGATGTTCAAGAAGTTCCAGAAACTTACGGCTGTACCTACTGCAGGTGAAAACTCCACAGGACTAGGTTTATTCATCGTAAAAACGCTAGTAGAGAAGATGAATGGAAAAGTTAAAGTCCAAAGCCAGGAAGGTCAGGGAGCTGAATTTATAGTTCTGTTACCTAACAGAATGCCTCATCAACGGGCTATGAAAGTCAGTTCAATCACCGCCTAGAAAAATCCTTACATTTTTTTTTAAAAATCCTCACGCTAAAATCCTGATAAATAGACATTTAGTATGAGTTGGGATTTTTTTCTCAAAAAAAAAGCCTAATTTTCTCGTCCTTTTAAGAACTCGCGTCATTAAAAGGGTGTAGACTATATACAATCAAACACTAACAACTTACTATTATGTTAATCTCAGATAATCAAATCACCTCCATTACGGGCAATTCCCCCGTGTGCTTTTGGTTTAATGGGTCCTTTCCCACAGTAGCAAATGTTTCCGCGAGAACATCTATGCTGGATTCAAATGGGACAAGAGATCTGGATTATCTGAGTAAACAAAACATATATGACTCAGATAGTCGGATTCTACAACTGGATGACCCCGGCCTATGGCTAGATCATCCCAGGAGAACCCGAACCAGTGTGTTCCATTTTGAATCGGAGGATTCAAGTACTCATTCACATTTATTCACTATCAAACACCATCTGAGTCATGGCCATTCAGTTAGACATAAAAAGAAAAAACCTAAATACCTTAAGCGATCTGGAGCTTTGGAGAGCTTATCATGAGGGAGATTCCCGTGCATACGGGGTGCTTTTCAAAAGGCACGAGCTAAAACTCTTTCTCGTCATCAATAGCTGGGTAAAAGACCCTGAGCTTGCTAAGGATATCTTGCAGGAAGTAACTGTAAAAATCCTGGAGAAAGGAGAAAGCACTGCCGAGATAGTAGTTGAAAACTTCTTTGTATGGGCTGTACAATTTGCCCGTAATATTTGGAGAAGTGGACATCGAAACACTAAGAGAAGGGCAGAAATCATTCATGATGAAGTGAGTCCATACATACAGACCACTTGCAGAAATGAAGCTCATGAAGACTTAACGCGTATGGTAGATTGCCTGAAAAGAGTAAAGAAGTTAGCGCACAGACGGATACTGGTACTTGCTGCTCAAGGGTATAAAAACCCTGAGATAGCCGTAAGGCTGAAGAAAAGTACCAAATGGGTGAAGGACAATAGGTGCCTAGCCAAAAAAGAATTCAGGCAGATTCTTGAACGTGAAGGCTTAATGAGTTAAGCAAAATTTCCTGAAGGAAACAGTGTGAAAGCACTGTTTCTGACAGGAAACTATATAAGGCCTATGAAAGAGAAGGATGTTTTTGTACGCAACTCTTTAGAAGTCTCAGACTTCATGGATTATTTGGAAGATTCTGTTTCTCATGACAGAAAACAGGAAATAGAAGAGATCCTGATCACTCAGGAAGAGGAAAGAGCTGTGTTAGAGGGGTTGGTTAATTTATATGAGTACCTGGGGACTTCTACCAGGAGTCAGGTAAGTGATTTTCTTAGAGGGGTGAGCCAAAGTGTCAATGATACTCTTCATAAGCATCCCGGATATGTGCTTCAATCCTTGGTCGCTTTTCTTTGCATTAGCACTATTGGCTTCAGTTAGCTCAGAAATAGGTGTATCTCAACTCCTGATTCTTGCTAGGACCCAGTATATCCCAAAAAAGCAATAGCTTTTCCGCAAATAGTTTCACCTCAGCAGCATACAAGTCCTCTCCGCAAAGATGGGGACTTACACTCTTCCATTCGTTTGGGTCTTCAGTAGAAACTAATTCTACCAATTTGACGGGATGTTCCGGTCCTAATCTCAAATGGCCTATTTCCAGGCTACCTTCACCTAATTTGTACCAGTAGTAGGTATTGGTGAAAGGAATGGATGTCCCGTTGGGAGGGACCCATGTCCCCTTTTCTTCCCATATGATCTGCTGGTCAGTGGACTTGATCATGATTTCCCCTTCCCCAAATGCCTGATGCTGACCAAAGCGGATATCCTGTTTCAGGCTTGAAATAGATAACAACCTTTCCCAAAGCGTAGAGAGAGAAGAATCATTTTTTCTCATAAGGCCAAAATAGAATTATTGCGTTTATGAGGAAAGCAGAAAGTATGACGGCATTGCCGGGGGAAGAATATCCATTGATGGCGATGAGCTTACCTGCCAGTGCGATAGAAGCCCCGGCAATTACCGCAGGAATCACGCGCTTCTCTGACAGTTTAGCACCCATAAGACCTGCAATGGTAGGGATGATGAATCCACCAGAAAAGATGGTCATAGCCAGCAGTAAAGTCCCTATGATAGAGGGATATACACTGGCGATGATGGTAGAGACGATTCCCGTAATCACTACCCATATTTTACACCTTTGCAGCCTGTTCAAAGACCATTTCTCTGGGCTGGGCAATAGACTTAAGATAGCTGAGGCGCTTAAGAGAGTAGTATCTGCGGAGGACATAACCGTAGACCATAGCACTGCCAGTAGAAAGCCTGAAGCCCAGAGTGGCATTACTTGCTGCATGAGCAGGATAATGTTGGCCTGTGTCTTCCCTGAGGAGTCTGGAAGTATGTGTATGGCTTCCACGCCTACATAACCAAGGCTGATGGTTACAGGTATCATCAAGAAGGCGGTAAGCATGACGGCCCTTCTGGCGGTTTGCCCATCCTTAGCACAGAAAAGCCTGGAGTATACATCAGGGCCTACCAAATAGGTGGTAGCGTAGGTACCCATAAGCACCAGCAGGTCTAAAGGAGAAAAGGCTTCATTGAATGGAAAGTCCCCTACAGCTTTGGCTTGTATTTCTCCTTGAAACTGGGAAACATAATACACAAGGCTTCCCAAGCCCAGGAGAATAAAAAGGGATTGTAGACCATCAGTAGTCAGGACAGACTTTTGACCACCCAAGAGGGTATATAGAATGATGATGGCAGCAGAGCTATATAAAGCAAAAGAGTAGGAGACAGGTAAGAATGCTGCCATCACTTTTGCAGCGCCTATGAACTGGGCGGCTACTATACCTGTCCAAGCAAGAGGGATGAGAATGGTCGCTAGTTGGGCTACTTTAGGACCAAACAGCTCCTCCATCATCTCGGGAAAGGTATATACCTGAAATCCCTGTACTTTCTTGGAGAAAGGAATCAGGAAGAATAATCCCAATGCGCCGCTTAGCAGCAGCCATATAGCTGCCCATCCTTGTATAGCTACCAGATTCACGGTTCCTAACACAGCAGAGCTACCTAAAATGGTGGCTAACAGGCTCCCACTGATAGCCAGCAAGCTCCCACGCCTACCTGAGACCAGGTAATCCCCTTCAGTTTTTATACGTCTAGCTGACCAAATCCCTATTCCCAACAGGCCTAAAACATATAATCCCGGGATGGTGAATTGTAGATTCATATCTAGTAGTTCCTCTTAGCTGCTAACCTTACACTTAGGTAAGCCGTAAAATTATAACACAATTGCTTTTTTTCTATTTGGAATGAAAGTTGTATTTTGAGGTATAGAGAAAATTAGTGTATGGCTGAAATTAAAGGAAGTACAAATCCCGCTCAGACACCTTCAAAGGTCCTTCAGATAGAAATTTTGGAAGGAGCGTTTGATGTGATGAACAAGACGGATTTGGCGAAAGGGATTGCTGTTCAGGCCTTTACCAATGCCATTATATCAGGAATTTCTGATATGGCTAAAGAAGGTAATATTAAGCTAGATGAGTGGGAAGATGGTAAGATCAATGGATCTGAGTACGTAGTGCAGGTAGTAGGGAAAGGGCTTAAGACAGCTAGCTTCTCTGGTTCTAAAACTGTAGCAGCCTTGAGTATCAAGGAAGTAGCCAAGTTTATAACCAACAGATTAGGTAAAGAGACCTTGAAAAGGTTTGCCAGATCTAATACCATGACGGCTGTGGCCTTTGGGATGGTAGATCAGGGCGTAGATACCTTTAAGTATATGAAAGGTGATATGGGCTCCAGGCAGTATAAAGTTAGTACCCTTCAGAATTTAGGGTCGGCAGGTGGAGCTGTGGGAGGTGCTGCTACAGGAGCAGCCTTAGGGTCCGCTGTACCAGGTCTTGGAACAGTGTTAGGAGCTGCCATAGGGACTATGCTGGGGAGTTATGGAGGGAGCGTGATGGGAAAATCCTTGGGGGAAGATTTCTTTGAGGAAGAAGGAGCTGAAACAAAGAATAATCAGGACGCTAGTTAAGACTTAAAAAAGATAAAGTGTATAAATTAATAAAGCCCTCAAAAGAGGGCTTTATCGTTTTTTTGTTTTCCCTTAATAAGATCATACTACCAGCACACAGTTCTCACCGTCTCCGAATGGAGTAGTTACAAACTTGTCTGCTTCAGGATCATTTTCCCACTTAGCACCATCAATTACGTATCTGAATTGGTATTCACGTCCTTGCTCTAATTCAAGAGTACCTGAGAAATCACCGCTTTTCAGATTCTTCAGAGGGGTAGCAACTGGATCCCAATCATTGAAATCTCCTGCAACGTGTACGGTCTTGGCTCCATTAACGATAGCTTTGGAAACCTTAAAGGTTACTTTAACAACAGGTTTGCTTTTTAAAAACTTCTTGGTAATACTCATAAGACTGTGTATTGAACAGTTGACA
>JBCDBC010000356.1:0-5639 GCA_039184535.1 Bacteroidota bacterium
GATCGAGTAGCCGCTGTTGGCGAATGTGAACGTCTCGTGCAGCCCGGCCCCCTGACAGAAGATAGCCATGATGCCACCCGCTACTCGTAGGACTCCCTTAGAGCTGACAAAATTCTTTAGGGGTTCCGATTGGAAAGTATTTCCTTCCAATCCTGGATTCTTCAATAAGCTTTCCCCCAGATTCCCTGCTACCTGGTGCTGTCCTCTGATGACCCTGCCTCCAGATATAAGACTGAACAGTAAGCTATCACCAGCATAGAGCACGATCATATTTTGAGAAATGACATTTGCCTTATCAGCTAGATACTGGTAAGCCAATGCCTGGGCCAGATGGAGCGTATGAACCTTAGAGCCTGCACCCACAAATGCTTCTTTGATGGCGTGTATCCGAGAATTCTCTGTATATAATACATCTGGCTCAGCGCAGACCACTACCCGCCTGATGTCTTGTTGGGCCACATCCTGAATCCATGAAGAGAACTCTTCATGGGGAATGGACTGAACGTCTCCCAAGTTTTCCTGAGATGGCAGAGTAAAATGAGTCTGAGTATTATTTAGTAGTATGATGAGTCTGGCTGACATGCGTTAGAGGAGATTTATGAAAATACATCAGCAAAATAAAAAAATCCCCATCCACCAAAAGCATGAATGGGGAACAATTTAGTCTTATAAAAATGGCTGGGTATCCAGTCTTTTACTGATGGCAAAAGCGGCATTTACCAGTCCTACATGGCTGTATGCCTGAGGGAAATTCCCCCACTGGCTACCATTCTTAGCCTCCACATCTTCGCTCAATAGGCCTAGATGATTGGAATATGAGATCAGTTTTTCAAATATCTCTATGGCTTCTTCCATTCTTCCCAGATACGCTAGTGCTTCCACATACCAGAAGGCACAAATCAGGAAGGTAGTTTCAGGCTTCCCAAAGTCATCTGCATGCTTATACCTGTAGAATAAGCCTTCATCTGTTTTTAGGGCCTCTTCCAGTACTTTCACGTGCTTCTGCGCTCTTTCACTGCTTGGGTCTAGATAGTTCATGGTCACCAACTGTAATAGGCTAGCATCCAGGTTACTTACGCCTGCTGCCTGCGTATACACGCCTCTTTTCTCATCATAGCAGCTTTCAATTCTCTTGATAGATTGCTTGACCAGCTTTTCCGCATTGCTGATCATCTCATAGTCCTTGTACATCTCCGCTATCTTTAAGGCTGCCTTACTTCCAGCCCAGTGGAAAAGGAAGGTATATGAGTGAAGCTGTGCTTTATTACGGAACTCCCATAGACCTGCATCTGGTTCATCCATAGTAGACTCTATTTTCTTGAGAATTCTCTTTACAAGCGGAAGAAGATGTACTTTATCTTCCTGGATCAATCTGCTATCCACAAACAAGGGAAGCAGAGATACCAGCACCTGACCATACACATCATTTTGTATGTGTTCATAGGCCTGATTACCTACTCTCACGGGCTTATTTCCCATATAACCGCTCAGAGGAATGATTCTCTCTGTCAGTTGAGCTTCTCCATTAATAGCATATAAGGGCTGAAAGCGTTCTTCTTCTGGTATGTTAAGGGCTATGTTTTCTACGTAGTGGGCATACTGTTCCAGCTCTGTAAAGTGTCCCAGGTTGGTCAGTGCCTTCAAGGTATAGTGCGCATCCCTGATCCAGCAATATCGGTAATCCCAGTTTCGTGTACTCCCTGGTGATTCAGGTAAACTGGTAGTAGTAGCTGCTATAATAGCGCCTGTGTCTTGATACTGGTGAAGCTTAAGCGCTAAGGCAGATCTTAGGACTTCTTTCTGGTGAAACTGCCCAATGGAGGTACGCTTGACCCACTGATTCCAGTAAGCACGGGTTTTAGTGTAGAAGGTATCTAGTGTTCCTTCCAGCTCTGCTTCCAGCGGTATTCCCCAGGTTAGGGCAAAGTGCTTATTGGCGTTCAGGACAAAAGGCCTTTCTTCCGCTACATAATTCAGGGCCACATTGGTGGTCAATCTTACCTGTCTTTCCAGTCCCATATAGCGGATGTGGCTACTTCCGAACAGTATTTCTGGACTTAGCTCACCATATTCTCCCATGGGTTTACATACTACCTTCACCATGGGGGTTCCTTCCAGTGGAATTACCCTTCTGGCTAGCAAAAGAGGCTTGTAATAACGCTCATACTGGTAAAAACGGGGGGCAAAGTCTACTACTTTGAACCTTCCGTCATCACAGGTAAACTCTGTAACCAGAATGTTGGTGTTATCAATATAGTATTGGTGGGAAGAGTACTTTTCTGAGGCTGGTTTGATGGAGAATTCTCCTCCTTTGTTTTTATCCAGCAAGCCTCCAAAGAGGAAACTAGAGTCAAACTTGGGCCAGCAAAGCCAACCTACATTAGCGTCAGTGTCGATCAAGGCGAGGTAAGCACAGTTACCTACAAGTCCGTAATTATAAGAATGTTTTGGCATGAAAACAGCGTATATATATGGAGCGAAGATACTATTCAGAGAGGGAAAATATCCTCTTTTTATGGAGAATAAATCACGACTAAGCCCTCACTATTTACCATTGAAAATGACTACGAAATTATATTGAGTTTTCAGTCTACAATCAGGAGAATTTCCTAGCTCTAAACTGAAGATACTGGTCCAGCAATACGATGGCGGCCATGGATTCTACCACCGGAACAGCTCGGGGTACTACACAGGGATCATGTCTTCCCTTTCCCACAACCGTTACTGACTCTCCTACCGCATTGACACTATTCTGGTCCTGCATAATGGTAGAGGTAGGTTTAAAGGCTACCCTGAAGTACACATCTTCCCCATTACTGATTCCTCCTTGGACCCCACCGGAATTGTTGGTTTTTGTTCTCACCTTTTCTCCCTCCATGTAAAAGGAGTCATTATGTTCAGACCCTTTTAGGCGGGTTCCCTCAAATCCGGACCCTATATCAAATCCCTTAACAGCATTTATGCTCAGCATAGCCGAAGCCAGTTCCGCAGGTAACTTTCCATAAATAGGTTCTCCCCAACCTGCAGGTACACCAGAAGCCACACACATAATGGTTCCTCCAACTGAATCTCCTTCTTTTCTGATGCTATCTATAAGGTTATACATCTGCTCAGCCATGGCCTCATCCGGGCAGTGTGTAGCCTTACAATAATCTGTGCTCAACTCCATACTAGCGGGGATGCTGTCCAGGGAAAGCTGGTGGATGGAATGGACCCAGGCATTTATACTTACATCTGTATGTGCGCTCAGGACCTGTTTAGCAACGGCCCCTCCTATTACCCTGGCTATAGTTTCTCTGGCAGAAGACCTTCCACCACCTCTGTGGTCTCTTACACCATACTTGGCAAAGTAGGTATAATCAGCATGTGAGGGCCTGAAGTTCTGGGCCAGGTGGTTGTAGTCTTTGGAGCGGGCATTAGTGTTGGCTACAAAAAAGCCTAAAGGTGCCCCCGTAGTGGTAAAGTCCACATGTCCGGAAAGTAGCTGGAAAGTATCACTTTCCTTGCGTTGAGTAGTGATTCTGCTTTGGCCCGGTCTCCTTCTGTTTAATTCTGACTGAATGAATTCCGGATCCAGTTTTACCCCTGCTGGACATCCGTCGATTACGACGCCAATCCCTTCTCCATGAGATTCTCCAAAACTGCTAATCCTGAATAGATTTCCGAAAGAGTTAGACATACAAGTTTGATTGGAATAATGGGAGGCAAATATACAGATTCCCCAATCTTATGCACGTTTTCAACCCTCTCCATGTGGAAGAATTAAGTATTTTCCATAAAAAAAGGCGACCTGATTCAGATCGCCAAATATTCTTTGCCTTGAGGAGCTTACTAAAATACTCTAGGTACAGTAAGTTCGTCAGGGGAAAGTAATCTAAATTCTACTCTTCTATTAGCTTCCCTCCCTTCTGCGGTGGAGTTGTCAGCAATAGGATTAGAAGAATTGTATCCGTTAGAAGTGATTCTGGAAATAGGAATTCCTCTCTTATTTACCAAGTAGTACTTCACTTCAAAGGCTCTCATGACAGACAGGATTTGATTACTTTTGTAGGATCCACTGTTATCAGTATGTCCCATCACCTGAAGACCGTGATTAGGATACTTACTTAGGATGTCAGCTATCTCATCCAGTGTGCCATAGCTTTCGCTCTTAAGATCATGGCTACCAGGGTAGAAGAAGATATTGTTCATAGCTTCACTCAGGGTATTCATGTCATCATCACTTACCCTTCCGCTATAATCGGTTTCATCATTTTCCACATAGCTATCAAAGCCTTCCTCATTGTAGGCGTCTTCCACTCTTTCTGTGTAGGACCCTTCATCTGGAACCGCTTTCTCTTCTTCATCAGGAGGACAACCTAAATACATGATGAGGCCCTTTTCATCTGGACATCTATCGTCCTTGTCAGGTATACCATCCATATCACTGTCTTTATATGGATCTTCTGCACTGGCTATAGGTGCTTCTTTTGGTTCTTCTTTCTTAGGCTCAACCTTCTTAGGTTCTGGCTTTTTAGTAGGTCTCTTTGGCTCTGTAGGCAGAGCAAAGATAAACCCACCGGAATGTGCAATGTGCTGAAAGTCTTCTTTTTTCAGAGCCAGTTTATACATACTTTCTATCTGGAAGCTGATGCTTTTAGAGATTCTAAACCTCATACCTAAAGCACCTGGTACGTATAGCCTTAAGTTGTTACTGGCACTATTAAGTCCAAAACCAGTGGCTATATAAGGAGCCCAAAAAGCATCTTCTTTAAAGAAGGTCCCGTTAGATTTGAACTGCATAAGTGCGTTCACATCTATCAGAGAGGTTCTGAGAAAGTCAGTCTCACTGGTATTTGGGTAATTAGCCGCTTCTGGAATGAAGGACGAGTTCAATGAAAGATTTAACCACTGTGTGACATATGCATGTGCACCAATGGTAATTCCCGGATCAAATGTTTTGTACTGAAGATAATCTCCACTAATGGGCCCAAGGTAATCTACAAAGGTAGCAGAAAGACCCGCCATCCATGGATTTTCACTGGTTTGAGCTTGAAGAGAATTAATCTGGACTAAGGAAATGAAAGAAGCAAGGCAAAGAATAAAATATGATCTTCTCATGTCTCTATTCGCAAAACAAAATTCAGGCGCTGAGAATTTTGATAAAACAAATTAACAGACCAATATTTATTGCAGTAGTGTTTTATATTACTACGAATTAATAAATGTTAGCGTATAAATTCCCATGAGAATCTCCAAGATTATTACACTTATTAATGAATATTAATTATTGATATTATTCAGTTTGTAAGATATTTGCTCTAAGGTGGTATTGGAAGAGGCTGAACCAGAAATAGTTACAGGGGTGGTACTAATAGAGACTCTATTCTGACTGATATCCAATTGGTTAACTAAAAGATATTTTATTTTGTAAATTCTGCTCATGATAAGATTTCGGATCAATTTTCCTCTTCTTGGGTAGTTAGTCTCAAGACGTAAGTGTCGGTCTTCACAGCTTGCCAATAAAGTGCCCAACCTCTCAATTTTTTCCATTCCAATGTCAGATAACTGTGGGCTTTCAGGTAAAAACATTTCCGAAAATGTCATTTCTCCTTCTATGTTTTCTGGCTTGCAGGGATCAGAAGAGCTTGCTGTTGAAC
>JBCDBC010000357.1:0-5631 GCA_039184535.1 Bacteroidota bacterium
AAGGAAGAAACAGATAATTAGGGTCAATAATATTTGCATGTATTTGCGTATTTATTTAGCAATTTTATCTTAAATGCTAAAAAATAGATCAAAAATGAACCAAAATACTTAGTATTCACGTATAACAAGCACAATTTAATCTACTTAACAATCACTATCATGACAACTGAACAAATTGCCAAGCGTCTACATGAGCTATGCAGTCAAAACCAGTATGAACAATGCTACGAAGAACTATTTCACCCGGATGCTAAGGCCACAGAACCTCCTCTGGCTGAAGTTCCAGGACCAAGAGAAGTACAAGGAATTCCTGCCTTCATGGAGAAAGGAAAGCAATTCAATGACATGATTGAGGAACTACACAGTGGCTACGTAGGTGAGCCTAAAGTTTTTGGGAACTACATTTTCATGGACATGGGATTGGATGCTACATTCAAAGGACAAGGAAGAATGAAAATGGACGAGATGGTGAAGTATACAGTTGTTGATGGGAAGATCGTCCAGGAAGAATATTTCTTCTAACAATCAAAAGGAACACACTTTATCTGAGATGGCACAGCTTGATTGGCTGTGCTTTTTTGTTTAGGAGGGGCAGATAAGTATCACGTACTCTTTTTCTTCTCTACTTAAGAAAGAAGATCATCATGTTTGCCCGCTTACTAGTATTACCGTCCCTACTTACGTTTAGTATTCTCCTTTCTTCCCTATACGCTCAGGACATTCCTCTACCAGAACATCCCAGACCAGATTTTCATAGACCTCTTTGGCAAAACCTTAATGGGATATGGGAGTTTGAGTTTGATTCTACGGATGCAGGGATAGCTGATAATTGGCAGGGAGTAGGTGGAACGGATGAGGGAGAAAAGGATTATTTCCGTAGCATTCAGGTTCCTTTTCCATGGGGGTCTGCTTTATCCAGACAAGAGGATCTGGCAGATATAGGCTGGTATAAGAGGGGTATCACAGTAGATAAAAGTTGGAGAGACAGGCGTGTGTTCCTGGTCATAGGCGCTTCTGATTGGGAGACTACCGTTTGGTTGGACGGTCATGAGATAGGAAAACACAGAGGAGGTTATGTCCCCTTTTCTATGGAGCTGACAGATCACATCAGCCTGGGAGAAGAACAGACACTCGTCATCAGGGTAGATGATGAGCGTAGAGACTTTACCCTTTATGGGAAACAGGGCTACGGGAACGCACGTGGCATTTGGCAAACTGTGTATCTGGAAGGGCGGGGGAGTACCTACCTGGAGGCAGTCCATTGCACGCCAGATATTGATGGGGAGAAAGTATCTATCAAGGCCCTCTTGCCGGAAATGACCTCTGACACGCTGTCTTTTCTGTGTAACATTCAGACTGAGGATGGCATTATACAGGCAGGAGGTAGTATTCTTCCCTTGCATACTGAAGGGGAGGTGGACGTTAGCATCCCCAATCCCAGACTTTGGACCCTGGATGATCCTTATTTGTATGAGGTACAGGTCATTCTTCAGGACGATACAGTGAATTCCTACTTCGGGATGAGGAAGGTGTCTGTCGTGAACTTACCAGGGACCGACTACCCTTATGTCGCCCTCAATAATGAACCTATTTATCTTCAACTAACCCTGGATCAATCCTACCATCCTGAAGGATATTACACCTTTCCTTCTGACCAGTTTATGAGAGAAGAAATAGAACGGACTAAGGCCATAGGATTGAACGGCATTCGTCCTCATATCAAGGTAGAAGTCCCCAGGAAATTGTACTGGGCAGATAAGTTGGGCTTGCTGGTCATGGCTGATGTGCCTAATAGCTGGGGAGAACCTTCTCCAGAGCAAAAAGCAGAGTGGGAGTATACCATGAGAGAAATGATTAAGCGAGACTATAACCATGCCTCTATTTTTTCCTGGGTAATGTTTAACGAAACCTGGGGCTTATCAAATAAAGTGCAAGAAGGGGAGAAGGATGTCTGGAAGTATTATCCTGAAACCCAGCATTGGGTAGCTTCTATGTACTATTTGGCAAAGTCCCTTGATCCTAGTAGACTGGTGGAGGATAACTCTATCTGTTGTGGGAGAGGACATACAGAAACAGATCTGAACTCATTCCACGCTTACCTACCCGGCTGGGCTTGGCAGGACCTAATGCAGGAAATCACCGACAGTACTTTTGCAGGTAGTGGGCATCAGTTTGAAGCTGGCTTTTATCAGCATAAACAGCCTCTTATTAATTCTGAGTGCGGAAATGTGTGGGGATATGAGGGAAGTACGGGAGATGTGGACTGGAGCTTTGATTACCACTGGATGATGAATGTGTTCAGAACCTTCCCTAAAATGGGCGGCTGGTTATATACAGAGCATCATGATGTCATTAATGAGTGGAACGGCTACTGGCGCTATGACAGGAGTGAGAAGGATACAGGCTTGGGAGGATTAGTACCCGGTATGAGCTTGAAAGATCTGCATTCACCTATATATCTATCTACAGGGAATACCTTGGGGGATTATGAACGAGGAGATACTAAAGTAAGCATTCCCCTCTTTCTTTCTTCCATGACAGGAAAGGATTACGGGAAACAACTTCGGATACATGCCAATCTGAAATTCATAGATGCTGGAGGAAATGAAAGCCTGAAGGTTCTTGCTTCCAGAAAAGTGGATTATGAACCCAGGATGCAAAAGAAGCTGGAAGAAATGAGCTTTTTTCTTCCCAACGAGAATGGTCTTGCTATCCTGCAACTTTTCACACTTTCTGAACCGGGAGATACCCTTCACCGCAACTTCTATTTTATGGAAGTGCAAACCGAGGCTGAATATGGGAAGGGAACTCTGATATCTGTCCGACCAGATAAGCTAAGTAGCAGTGAATGGAGTAAGAAAGAGTGGAAGGTACGAGAGGGAAGGAAAATGAATGGAACCGGTAAAGGCTTCTTTGAGTATGAGTTTCCACTCACAGAGGAAAGTGTCAAACTTAAGAGGGGAGCTTACCTAATTCTGGAAGTAGGGGCAAAGGAGTTATTCGTCAAAGATCAGGAAGACTATGAAGGGGTAGACTTTATGCTAGGGGGCAGGGTAGCTGCCAGCAGCAACCCAAATTCTTATCCTATGACAGATGAGACTTTCTTTTCATCAGAAATTCAGGTCAGCATTAATGGACAGAAAGTCAAGGAGGTTATCTTACCAGATGACCCGGCAGACCACCGAGGATTACTATCCTGGCATCACCAGTTGAGAGATAGGAAGTTACGAGAAGCAGGTTCTTACGGATACCTACTGAAGATTCCAGTTTCAAGATCACAGCTAGCGGCTTCCTTAAAAAAAGGAAGTTTGACGTTCAGGCTTGAAACCAAGGGTGATGGAGGCATGGCTATATACGGGAAAGAGTTTGGCCGTTATCCGGTAGATCCTTCATTGGTGATTCCTGACTAATATCTTAACCAGTAATAGATCAGCTTCCAGTATTCATTATTCACGAAGACGAGGGCTTCCTCAGCTTCCCACCAGTTGCTCATGCTGTAATTGACAGGAGTGGCCCCCACTACTAGGGTAACTATCCCTCTGTCCCAAAAGGCAGTCTTAAAGGTATTGCTAACTCTTCTCGTATGGAATTTGGAAGTAACTACCATGACATTGGTATATCCTTCCTGCATGGCATAGCCAAGTATATGCTGTGCCTCTTCAAAAGTACTTGTACCAGCTGTAAGAGGTCTTATAGCGGAAGAATCTACCCCTTCCAGCAGGAGTGCTTTTTGGGTCAGATTGGCATCAAATACCTCCATGCCATATGCTAGAAGATCCTGACTTTTATTCCCACCTGTGGTATAGATTTTATCAGAATATCCTAACTCATATAGTTTAGCTGCTTCCTTAGCTCTTTCATAAGAGCTGCCTGAAAGCACAAAGATGGCATCTACTTTAGTCGGAGTTTCTTCTTTCACCAGGTAGTGCCCCATAGCCTTGAAAATGGGGATACGGAGGAGAAAAAGTAGGAGCAGGATAATAAATACGTAACTGAACCAAATCAGTAGTTTCTTTATCAGTGATCGCATCTCAAGCCGTTCTTACCTCAATATAACGAAAACAACAGGTTTTCAGATGTATTTCTTAGCCTTCTCTTAAAAACTGATGAAAATAAATAATGGTTTCTATCCCTTTTAGGTAGTTAAATATGCCATAATGCTCATTAGGGGAGTGAATGGCATCGGAATCCAGACCAAAACCCATGAGGACGGTTTCTATACCTAACACCTTCTTAAACATAGCTACAATGGGGATAGATCCTCCCTCCCTGGTGGGGATAGGCTTCTTCCCAAAGGACTTTTCCATGGCTTTCTCTGCAGCTAGGTAGCCTGCTGATGTGGTAGAAACTACCGCTGGTTCTCCTCCGTGGTGAGGGCGTACTTCTACTTTTACGGTGGGAGGAGCTATTTTTTTGAAATGGGTAGAGAATAACTCGGTAATATCATCAGGCTCTTGATCAGGAACCAATCTCATTGAAAGTTTTGCAAATGCTTTGGAAGGAAGGACTGTTTTGGCACCTTCCCCTATATAGCCTCCCCAGATACCATTTACATCCAGTGTAGGACGGATAGTGGCTCTTTCAGTAGTGCTATATCCTTTCTCCCCTCCGCCGGTGGCACCCAGACCTAAATCTGCACAGTATTCTTCTTCATGATGAGGTCTTTCAGCTAGTTTATCTCTTTCTGCTCCTGATAGATCTACCACTTTATCATAGAAACCCGGAATGGTGATTCTTCCATCTTCATCTTTCAGGGAAGCTATCATTTCACATAAGATGTTAATGGGATTGTCTACTGCCCCTCCGTATACCCCGGAGTGAAGATCCCTGTTAGGGCCAGTTACTTCTACTTCCACATAGGACATTCCTCTCAGACCTATGGTGATAGAAGGAGTATCATTAGCCAGCATAGAAGTATCTGAAATCAATACCATGTCTGCTTGTAGCATCTCCTTATGAGCATCCACAAAAATATCCAGGTTGTCGCTTCCTACTTCTTCTTCTCCTTCTATGAGAAACTTAATGTTACAGGGAAGGCTGTCCTGCTGTAGCAAATACTCGGCAGCTTTTACATGCATATACATCTGACCCTTATCATCAGAGGAACCTCTTGCATAAATTTTATCATCCAAAATGACTGGTTCAAATGGAGGAGAGGTCCATAAATCCAACGGATCAGGGGGTTGTACGTCATAATGGCCATAGACTAGGACCGTAGGTCTGTCCGGCAGCTGTTCTGTTTCTCCGTATACAATGGGATGGCCCGATGTTTGGTAGATACTAACTGTTTTCAGGCCTATGGCTTTCAGCTTTTTCTCCAGCCAATTGGCGGCCTCTTTTACATTTTCTGCATAGGCAGAATCTGCACTGATACTGGGGATACGGAGGAGTTCAAAAAGTTCACTTAAGAGTCGGTCTTTGTCTGTTTCTACGAAGGTTTTGGGAGTATTCATACAAGCGGCAAATTATTTCTGCGGTCAGAACTGAAAACTAAAATTATGACAAAATCGGTCTTTATCCCAATAGATTGACACTTGCTCATAAAATTAGAAAGGAAGAGGGGCATTTCAGACAAAGAATTATTCGAAAATTAATAAAAAACTAACTTTGCAAAGAAAAATTAAGAGTTTC
>JBCDBC010000358.1:0-5626 GCA_039184535.1 Bacteroidota bacterium
AAGGCTTTAATGCCTACAAATTACTTGATTGGAGAATAGGCAATATATAACTGATAATCAGCAGATTATCGAAAGGATTCCTTATACCCTTCTCCGATACCAGCACACATCCAATAGCGTTCATTCAAATGCTATCCGGCCAGCTTCCTGGTCGGACTAGACACGAAATGTCAATTTTTTATCTAACCTATCACATTTAATCACTATGCGGAAACTACTAAGTATGATTGTTCTTGTGCTGGCCATCAGTTCCTCCTTTGAGGCTCTGGCCCAGTCAAGAACATTAACTGGAAAAATTGAGGCACCGGATGGTACGGCCATTGTAGGAGCTACTGTCCTCATTCCAGGTACCCAGGTGGGTGCATTAACAGGTGCTAATGGAGAATTTACGCTGGAAGCACCAGCCGGAAGTGAATCTATTCTGGTCAAGTACATTGGATTTGAAGACAGTATGCTTTCCATCACAGATTCAGATGATTTCTCTATCACTCTTTCTCCCACTGACCTCACCTTAGATGAAGTTGTGGTAACTGCCTTTGGATTAGAAAGGGACAAGAAAGCTCTAGGATATTCTGTCCAGGAAGTAGATGCTTCTGAACTAACAGAAGCAAGATCTACTAATGTGGTTAACTCCCTCTCTGGACGTGTAGCAGGTATACAGATCACTGGCGCTTCTGGTGTAGGAGGGGGTTCTCAGGTAACCATCAGAGGTAACGCCTCTATCCTAGGAAATAACCAACCTCTCTACGTAGTAGACGGTGTACCCATAGAGGGGGACTTTGCAGCTCCTACTGGGAGTGATGCTGTAGATAATAATGTATATGGCGGAGGCGTCTCCGAGATCAGTCCAGATAATATAGAATCTATTAGTGTATTGAAAGGTCCGTCAGCTACTGCCCTTTATGGATCTAGAGCCTCAAATGGAGTAATCCTGATCACCACCAAAACGGGTAAAGGAACCGACGGTATAGGGATAGATTACAACCTGAACATGACTTGGGAAAAACCCTTTGTGGTACCTGAGTTCCAGAATATCTATGGTGGAGGAAATGGTTATGTAACCTGGTATGCTGACGGGAGAAACGGAGGGATCACAGATCCTCTGGCCATAGAACAGTTCAGAGCCGCTTATCCTAACGCACCCTTAGTAGGTACAGCAGGAGTAGATGAAAGCTGGGGTGCCCCTATGGATGGAAGACTGGTTAGACACTGGTGGACAGGAGAAGAGCTAGCTCCTCTGGTACCTGTACCTGATACCTGGGAAAACCTATGGGAAACAGGCAATACCATGACGCACACCTTAGCTATTTCCGGCTCCAATGATGTGGCTTACTTCAGACTGGCCATGGGTATTACGGAACAAAACGGCCTGCTGTATAATAATGACTTCAGCAGAAACAACTTCCGCCTGAATACTGGCTTCGATATCACTGACAAACTTTCTATTAAAGTAAGCTCCAGCTATATCAAGTCTGGATCTGACAACCGCCAGCAACCTGTATTCTGGGAGCCACAGACCTGGCATAACAGACATGTGGACTGGGGCCAGTTGAAAAATTATAAGGACTATATGGATGTACATATCACTCGTGATGGAGATGAATATCCATATGCTAACTGGCAGCATTCCTTCGCTTTGAACAGATTCTATGAGCAGGAATTCCTGACAGATGCAAATGACAAAGATAGATTTCTGGGGAACATAGCGCTTACCTATGATATCACAGATGAACTTAGCTTGATGCTAAGGAGCGGTACAGATCTGTGGACAGATACCAGAGTAAATGTCACCAGGGGAGAACGTACCAAGAGTGGAGATACACGTACTCAGTCATACAGTGAAGAAGTATTGAGAAGGCAGGAGACTAACTCTGACTTCATCCTTTCTTATGATAAGAACTTTGATGGCCTGTTTTCAGTAAGCGCTAAAATAGGAGGTGTACACAGAACCAACTATTACAAGCGTAACTTCACACAGGTAAATGATGTAACCATCAACGGCCTATATAATGTAGCCAACAACGCTTCTACTAACACTGACCGCAGCCGAATAGAAGAGAAGGAAGTGAACAGTTTGTTCGGAGCACTAAACCTCGGATTCAAAGGTTTTCTCTTCCTGGATGTAACTGCCAGAAATGACTGGTCCTCTACCCTTCCGGTAGAAAATAACTCATACTTTTATCCCTCATTTGCTTTGAGTGCTGTACTAACTGACATGCTGGGTATACAAAGTGATGTACTTTCCTTTGCCAAGCTGAGAGCGAGTTGGGCTGAAGTAGGAAATGATACAGACCCTTACCGCTTGCAGCAGGTGTTCATCCCAAGAGATGCCTGGAACAGCTCTACACCTGTATTCTCTGAGAATACCACCATCGCGAATAATGAGCTGAGACCTGAAAAAACTACAGGATTTGAACTGGGAGCTGATGTTAGGTTATTCAATAACAGACTGGGAATAGATGCAACCTACTATAACCAGACTACTACGGACCAAATCATCGCCATCTCTGTTTCCAAAGCTACCGGATATGATAGCAAGGTGATTAACGCTGGAGAAATCACAAATCAGGGGATAGAGGTCATGCTGTACGGTACACCCGTGAAAACAGAATCCGGTTTCCAGTGGGATGTAACCCTAAATTATGCGCGTAATGTGAATGAAGTAGTAGACCTCTTCACAGATGCCAACGGAAATGAGTTGGAGACCATCGTGCTGCACTCCAGAAGAGGACTGAGCTTAGAAGCTCGTAAAGGAGAGCCTTATGGAACCTTCGTAGGGAGTGCTTACCAAAGAGTACCAGATGGCCCACTCGCAGGCCAGATCGTATTCAAGGACGGGATCCCACAGAAAGAAGCTTCTCTTCAGGTAATCGGAAATGCTACACCTGATTTCACAGGGGGTATCCAGAATACCTTCACCTTCAAAAACTTCTCTCTTTCAGCCCTGGTAGATGCCAAAATAGGCGGTGACATAGCTGATGAAAGTAGCTCTACAGGTATGCAAACAGGTATTTACCCTATCACTGCCATAGGAAGAGAAGAAGGGGTTATTGGAAAAGGAGCTAAATGGAGTGAGTCCGCTCAGGATTGGGTACCAAATGATGTAGTGGGAGATACCAAGTCAGTAGTAAGGCAGTTGAGTGTACGCTCAGTAAATGAAGGCGCCATTTATGAAGCTTCCTATGTCAAGCTGAGAGAAGTAAGATTCTCTTATCGCCTTCCTGCACCTCTTTTAGAGAAAATAGGCTTTGTGAAGTCTGCGAGACTGTCAGTAGTAGGTCGTAACGTGGCCATGCTATACAATACGCACCCGCAAATAGACCCCGAGCTAAACATATATGGCGGTAACCTTCAGGGAGCCCTATACTATGCAACCATTCCTTCTTCCAGAAGCCTGGGATTTGATTTGAACCTATCATTCTAATCTAAGCGCTTAACTTTAAACTAAATCATGAAATTTTTACATACATATTTTTCAAGAGTAGCCTTACTGCTTTGTCTAATGTTGATGGCAGTAGGATGTACAGAGGATTTTGAAGACCTCAACACTAACCCTAATGAACCTACCCTGGTGCCACCGGAAGTCATCTTCCCATATGCTATCAGGGAAAGTATAGACCGAATTCACGGACACAGAACTAGGCTGGAAAGACTGGGATTGGATGGCGGTATGCTGTGGGTTCAGTACTTCGCCAGAAACCAGTACACCAATGAAGGGGATACCTATAACCCGGATGCCTCCATGAGAAATAATAATTGGGAGGGCTTCTTCAATGAGTCTTTGATCAATTTCCAGAAAGTCATTGAATTCTCAACTGATGTTGAAGGACCTTTCTACAATGAAAATTATGTTGCGGCAGGGATGATCATGAGAGAATACTTATTCTCTATAGTCACTGATACCTGGGGAGCGATCCCGTATGCGGAAGCTCTTCAGGGTAGTCTGAATAACCTCGCTCCAGTATATTCTTCTCAGGAAGATATTTACGCTGGCATGTTGGCAAACCTAAAGATGGCTTCTGATATGTTAGATACTTCCGGAGGGACTATCAATGGAGATATTCTCTTTTCAGGAGATGTGATGAGATGGAAAAAGTTTGCTAATTCCCTCAGGTTGCGTTTGGCTAATAGACAGGCCACGAAAAAACCAGGGGAATCTGCCGCCATCTTTGAGGAAATTCTCACGAATCCAGATCAGTATCCTATTTTCACCAGCAATGAAGACTATGCCTTTATCACACATGAGGCCAGACTAGGAGATAACAATAATAATGCATGGCATGAGATCATGGTAGTAGATGGAAGGGAAGACTGGTCCATCAGCCAAACCCTCATCAATGCTATGACAGACGGAGCCGGGAATCCAACTGATCCAAGAATCACCATTTATGCAGAAACGGCCATTGCTGGAGATCTTGAAGGTTTGTTCTCCGGTGCTATCAATGGACTTACAGAAGCTGACGCCAGTGTATACATCAACACTGCTTCCAGACCAGGAAAATTCTTTTCTCAAGAGAGAGCACCTGTATTCCTAATGACGTATAGTGAACTCTTATTCATCCTGGCGGAGGCCGCCTATGATGGAGAGTACACCAGAGGAGGTACAGCAGGAGAATACTTGGAGGCTGCTATACAAGCCTCCTTTGAGCAATATGGAATGGAAATGCCTGCTGATTATATGGCAGACATGGCTGTTACCAAAGAAACTATTATGACAGAGAAATGGAAAGCTATGTTCAGCATGGGCATTGAAGCCTGGACTGAATATAGAAGAACCGGTTTACCGGTACTAAGTCCTGCTTCTCCGAACGCCATTTTTGAGAATGATGGCCAGGTACCTACCAGACTCAGGTATCCTGAATCAGAGTATTCTCTGAATGGTGCGAATGTCACAAACGGAGCAACGTTAAATGGGGGTGCCGATAATAAGCTTACCAAACTTTGGTGGGCGGAGTAAGTCCTCTTTCATCGGGTAGTGAAAGGCTACCCGATGTTTTCCTTTATTCAATTTTTCAATACTGAATTCTCATGAAATACTTATCATATATTACAAAATCTCTCCTCTGCCTACTGATAGCAGTTTCTCTTGTGAGCTGCGAAGAAGAAGAACTGGCATTTGAAGTAGTGGCTTCTCCGGTTCTGGCCACCTTTGAAACTACCGTACCTGCCACTGCAGGAAATGTGAGCGTTACGGCTACCTTTTATGAGCTTGATAAAAGTGGGATCCTGGATAATGCTGTAGGGATAGACTCTATGCCTATCAATGGACTGGCCGTAGATGTATTTATCAATGAAGCCACTCTACTAGGAAATCTGGTAACTGATTCGGATGGTAAAGCTGTGTTTGAAACAGCAGCCACAGACCTACAAGGCACCACCAGACTAGAGTGGGTAGGAGAATATTCTGGTCAGAGTTTTCGGATTTATAAGAATCTGTAGTTAAATCCAACAAACTCTCAAATAAATCCTTAATTATCTTATATTCTCATAATGATTGTTAACATATTCTGTTAACTTTGGTTTTATCAGAATACCACCCACTAAAAAGAAACAATATGTCTACTTCGATGAATCGTCGTAACTGGCTAAAATCAACAGCAGTTCTGGCGTCAGGTATGGCTATTAG
>JBCDBC010000359.1:0-5612 GCA_039184535.1 Bacteroidota bacterium
ATGCTATCCATATAGTGCACCAACTGGACCATATTAGAACCGCCAAAGCCTCTGTTGATCACAGGATTAGGCGCCAGGTCTTTTGCCATATCCGGCCAAAGTCTGAAACTGGAACTCCCCACAAATAGCCACGCACCTTCAGGGGGCATACTGTCTCTGTCCATTTCCTTGAAGGCCCCTATCTCCTCATCAAATTGATGTAGGACAGAGCTATCCTCCGACATAAACTCCTGGAGAGTAACCTTAATGGCTTCTTTAACGGATTGTGTCTCTTGAGATGGGCTACAACTGTAAAGGCTGATCACCACGACAAAAAGCGGCAAAAAATATTTCTTCATACTTAAATCTGATTTATTCCCCTCCTTGGAGGATTAATACCTTTAGTATCCTATGCTCCCCACCTTTGATAAGGTTTGACTATTTAATTGTCCCTTATTACCCACCATTCAAATGGTGGGCTCAAAGCCAAAATGGACTGGCTAATTCAGCTGCAGTACGCTTCAAAGGGCGGATAAATCCACCCCTACCTTAAGCTATATTTTTCAAACCTGTGAGAAAGGAAATTTGAATACATACCCCATTCAAAATTCAACACTCAACATTCAGTCATTCCCTCTTCTCCTACATAAAACTATCCACCTCTCTGTAGGCAGCTATGAGTTTTTCTTCTCCTTCCTTTCCTTTATGGAAGTTTCCATGCTCCATACCCAGTATGCCTTTAAAGCCTTTGTCGTGAATGTGCTTGAAGATGTTCTTATAGTTGATCTCTCCGGTGGTAGGCTCTTTTCTGCCCGGATTATCTCCAATCTGGAAGTAACCAATTTCGTCCCATGCCAGGTCTATGTTAGGGATAAGGTTTCCTTCCTGAATCTGCTGATGGTAGAGATCATCCAGGATTTTACAAGCCGGAGAATCTACTGCCTTACACACCTCATATGCCTGGGGGATCTTGGTTAGGAATAATCCAGGGTGGTTATAGAAGTTAAGAGGCTCTAATACCATGACCAAGTTGTGAGGTTCTAGTATAGCAGAAGCTTGCTTCAGGCTTTCCACCACATAGGCGGTTTGATAGCCCATATCCAGGCGTAGGTCTACGTATCCAGGGACTACCGTCATCCAGGTAGCTCCACAGCGCTTAGCCACCTCCACAGAATTCTTGATATCAGCTAAGAAGGCATCCCGAAACTCCTGCTTGCCAGAGGTGAGCGTAGGCCTGTCCCAGGTAATTTTATGGGCCACAAAGACGCCCATGTCCATCCCTAGTTTCTGGAGCGTACTTCCCATTCTTTTCTGAAGGGCTTCCTCTCTGCCGGACATGCCATTATCTTCAAAGGCCGTGAAGCCCTGTTCTGCCATAAACTCTATCTGAGCGATAGGGTCATCTCCAGCATGGTGCTTAAACATGCCCATATGCGGAGCGTATTTCATATTGAACTTAGGCAGGTCGTCCTTTTTCTTCAGTACATCCTGAGCCATACTGGTCCCGCTAGCGGCGATGGCGCCCAGGCTCAATCCTCCTTTCACAAATGCTCTTCTTTTCATAGTGTTATGTTGGATTAATGTATGTGTTAAAGTTATCTGAGGTGTGATTCTGCCAGTTTCCTTTCTGAAGAAAGAAGTAGGAGAATGAAACCCCAGGATTTTTTTTTGAAAGCCTTCTCGTCTTTTTCAGCCCCGCTACACTAAAAGTAGAGGCCAAAGCATCCGCCTGAGTACTACTGGGCGCTATGACAGTTACTTGCCTTCTTTGGGTAATTCCCAGTCCTTTCTTTGGATGTATGATATGAGAATACCTTTTTCCGTCAAGCTCTACATATCTGTATCTATCACCAGAAGTAGCAATCCCGCAGTTAGCTAGTACGACTATCTTTTCAGAAGAATCACACTCTAAGGACTGAATACTTACGTGCCATCCTCTCTCACCTGGAGGTGCAGGCCCGAGGTACATATCCCCTCCCCCATCTACCAAGGCAGTTTTAATCTTAAACTTCATCAACACTTTATAAGCCTCATCTACCGCATAGCCTTTGGCTATTCCACCAAAGTCTATTCGCATACCAGGTTGTTCCAGTTTAGCCAGACTTTGCTCAGCTTGTATGAGGATGTGCTGATGGCCGACAGATTGCTTTACCTTTTTCAGTCTTTTCTTATCTGGCAGCTTGGCTTCCCTGACTGATTTTCGCCAGAGTCTTACCAAGGGTCCTACAGTTATGTCGAAGTCACCCTTACTCTGCTGGCTGTAGTTGAGAGATTGAGTCAGCATTTCCAGAAGATCAGGACTGATATCCATCCACTCTCCTTTTCCTGAAGAGACAGATAAGGCATTCACCTCGCTTTCAGGATCGTAATCACTCAAGATTAAGTTGAGTTCCGCGATACGCTTGAAAGCGGCCTGGGCAGCCTTAGCAGCTTCAGACTGGCTTTCTGCGTAGAGAACCAATCTGAAAGTCGAACCCATGTAATTCTCACGAAATTCAAATCTCTCTACCTGAGCGGACAACTCGCTTGATAGTACAGATAAACAAAGCAGGCTAAGTGTAACACTTAACCTGCTGACTATTTGTTGACTCACGCGTTACATTACTTTGGTAACTCCGGGCGTAGGAACGGGGTAGTATCCATTCTCATCCGGCAGTACAGGTGGATCTGCATCCCAGGCAAATTTGGCTGGCATGAGATTCAGCTCTGAATTAATGGCATCATCCCACTGAATCACCTGTCCAGAGTAGGTAGCCATCCTTCCCAGAAGGGCTGTCATGGTACTCCTGGCACCATTTTCTGCATCAGCATATTTGTAGTCGCTATTAGCTATAGCAGCGAATAGTTCGTCATGCTCTACTTGATAAGGGTTAGGGTCATTCTTCCCTCTATGCTCCCAGATCTTGTAGCCGTTTAGGGTTTCCAACAGTCCCGGTTTAGGGGCCATGCCTGCTGTTCCCTGGAAAGCTTCTGTTACCCTATTCATGGTTCCTTTCTGGTGCCGACACTGGCTGTACATTTTAGCACCATTGGCATAGGTATATTCTACAAAGTGGTGATCAAATATCTCCCCATGATCTTTGCCCGTTCTTACCTGTCTACCTCCCATGCCCTGAGCCTTCACAGGATAGGCTTGCATCACCCAGTTAGAAACATCTATGTTGTGTATGTGTTGTTCGTTGATGTGGTCCCCACATAGCCAATTGAAGTAGTACCAGTTTCTCATCTGGTATTCCATTTCTGTCATACCTGGCTTACGCTCTCTTACCCAGACGCCTCCACTATTCCAGTAAACCGTAGAAGCCACTATATCTCCAATTACGCCTGCGTGAATTCTCTCAATCCATTCTCTATATACCTTTTGATAGTGGCGTTGTAAGCCTACCACTACATTCAGTTTTTTCTTTTTAGCCTCTTCAGCTGCAGCTAAGACTCTTCTTACACCCGGCGCATCTGTAGCCACAGGCTTTTCCATGAAAACATGCTTGCCCTGCTTGATGGCTTCTTCAAAGTGCATAGGCCTGAAACCGGGAGGAGTAGCCAGTATGACCACATCAGCCAGTTTAATGGCCTCTTTATAGGCATCAAAGCCGTGGAAACGGCGCTCTTTGGGAACGTCAATCCGATCTGCTATGCTTTTAGATTCTCCAGACCAATCCGTGAAATTGGGATCGGTCAATCTTTTATAGGAGTTCTCTACATTGTCTTCAAAAGCATCTGCCATGGCCACCAGTTTTACATTTTCCTTGACGGACAATGCCTGAGCTGCGGCTCCGGTTCCCCTACCGCCGCATCCAACTACGGCTATGGTAATGGTATCATCATTAGTTAAGTGCATACTGGCACTCAGTTTGGAAGAGGCTAACATGCCTGCTCCCATGACAGCAGATCCTTTTAGGAAGGTCCTTCTGTCAACAGAAGAGGTTTTCTTTTTGTCAGTAGATTTCATGAGTAGATTCCTTTCTATACGAGAGTAGCTTACCATAATAAGATACTGTTTTTCTGGAAATCTATCTTGGCTCAAGCTTAAAATTATAGCGTGAAAAAATTCAATTTCTACCGTCTGAGAACATCTCAAATATTTTGAGTTAAAAAACGTGTATATTTTCTCGAATGTACTTTTATATGCGTGCCAAATCATACTCTCTCCTGCTCCTTAGCTGTTTCTGTATCTCTTTTATTCAAGCACAACAAACTTCTTACACACTTTCTGAAGAAAGTAGCTTCTCTATCAAGGGGAAGACTAATGTTTCTGACTGGACCATCACTACTTCTGAATTCAAGCATGAGATTTCTCTGGAGAATGACCTCAAGTCCTTGGAAGACTTCCCAAAGGACAAGCCCGTAGGGGATGTTACCTTTAGCATACCCGTAAATTCTCTTTCCAGTGATGGTGGTGGGATTATGGATGACAGAATAAAAAAAGCCCTAAAGGCAGATAAGCATCCAGAAATTATCTATCTGCTTAACCGTGGCACACTGAAAGAGATTACCTCTTCAAAGGAAAGCACCTTTGTGGTACATGCTTCTGGCCAGATTACCTTGGCAGGGATCAAAAGAAGGGTAGAATTTCCCATCAAAGGACAATTCATGGATGATGGCCTCATCAAACTGGAAGGAGTGTATGATATGCAAATGACCAAATTCAGCGTAAAACCTCCCTCCGCCATGTATGGACAAATCCAGACGGAAGATGATATCAGAGTAAGGTTTTCTCTTACTCTTTATCCGAATCAAAGTCCGTAGAGCTAATCATTCAGCGGATAGGATTCCGCAGCCATCCAGTTGGCAAGCGGGAGCTAGCTAGCCTACAGATCTCATTAGCGCGGGGTTTAAACCCCACGCTAATGAGATTTATATATTGGATAAGGCATACTTATATTATCAGTTCAAAAGCTTACTCATTTCTAAGCGCATTCACCGGATTAGCCAAAGCTGCTTTCATAGACTGGAAGCTCACCGTAAGCTGAGCGATCAGCAGGGCGAGTATCCCACTTATGATGAATACATCTACTCCAAGATCTACTCTGTAGGCAAATTCATCCAACCAGACCTTCATCATGAAGTAGGCTATGGGTACGGCTACCAATAAAGCAAGACCCACCAGTTTTAGAAACTCAGATGACAGCAGATACATAATATTAGAAACTTTGGCTCCCATTACTCTTCTGATGCTGATCTCTTTTGCCCTTCTTTCTGCCATGAAAGTAGCCAACGCAAACAGTCCCAGACAGGCAATGAAAATAGCCAGAACGGAAAAGGCCCCGAATATTTTTCCCAGGCGCTGTTCTGTTTCATACATTTCTTCGAAGCGCTCATCCAAAAAGCTATACTGAAGGGGTTTATCAGGAACAAAGGTCTTGTAAGTATTCTCCATTTCTCTCAGGGTGGCCTGTAAATCATCAGACCTCAGCCTAAAAGAAATTGAGCCTCTACTATCTGAAATGAATAAGGCCAAGGGGTTGATAAGTTCTTTAGCTGTACTAAAGTGAAAATCTTTTAAGACACCTATCACCTTGTAATCCAGATAGGTTACGGTCCCATCTTCTAACACATCATCTATGGTAGAAATAACTTTCCCGATGGGATCATCTGCAATCCCAAACTGCTGTGCTGCTACCTCATTAATCAAG
>JBCDBC010000360.1:0-5604 GCA_039184535.1 Bacteroidota bacterium
ATGATCGTGGTCATGATCATGTCCGTGCTCATGGTCATGATCATGCGCATGTTCAAATCCAGGTATTTCTACCACGCTAGCTTCCCACTGAGTACTGGCTTCTTGTAAGTCTACTAACTTTTGTTGGTCTTCAGCTAGTAAGGAGTCTGCCTGGATACTACTTAGTACATTTTTCAGGGAATCAAACACGAGAAGACCTGCTTCATGCTCCTCAAATGCGAGCTTCATTTGTGGGTCAGGTTCACTGCTTTGGCAAGCGGCAAATAAGAGCGCGAAAATTCCTATCAAAAAACGGGTCATAGGAGAATGATTGATTAAGATGATAATGATCGGTTTAGTTCAATTTCCCTACAATTAGCCCAAAAAACAGCATGTTTGCAACAAAGTTGCAAGCAAGCCATAAAACTTATCAAGGCAGGAATACCCTATTCCTCATATGACAGAAAATTAAGGGGAATACCCCCTGAGTTCCAGCTAAACATTCCAAATATCTATCATTTCCTGGAGAAAGGATGCTATGGACAGAAGCTGAAATGATGTTGGGCACCTACAGCGCCCTCTTTATGGTGCCCTAACGGGCTAGCTGAGGTATGGCTCCTATGGAGCTAGCTACTTGAGCATATAGTATGTAGAGACACACTATATAGCGCATCAGCCATAATAAGGGCGCAACCTCTTGCGCTCCAGCCTTCCTAAAGTCATCTCATGATGCGCATGACACATATAGAGGCGCTATTAGGCTTCGAGTTTAAATAATGCCCCTCAAGGCTTAGCGTCCAATGGACCAACCCCTTATGGGAACGAGATTGACGCACTACTCGACGTCTTAATGCCCCTCAAGGGAGGGCTGTTAAGTTCTAATCATTTCCCAGATTTTTTTGGGGTTATTGGCGAGTATTTCCATTCCTTCCTTGATGGAATTTATACCAGATTTTCTAATCGCAGTAACAGTGAAATTCCGGTAACAAGCATTCTTTTTAATGGTGTCCTTACAGTGAAATTTAGTTCTGTCTTCTTGCAAGATTACATCTTTGACCCAATGTAGCCCATTTTCTATCGCCCAATGATCACGAATAATTTTCATAAAATATTCTGCATCATTAGACGCTAAACTACTGACATACCAGTATTTACCTTCCTTTCTTTTCCCCTTTTCCACCCTTATCCTCTTGACAAGTAACACCCTTTTTATACTTGGGAAATTCGCTAAGCTTTCAATAGGCTCATAGACCCTTAGTTCTCTTTCTTCTTGCCTACCTCGATTCTTTTCTTTGATCACACAATGAGCCAGAAGGGGGGATTTTTCACTACTGAGTTTAGCCATATGGGTAACAGACCTTCTGCTATGCTTCACTTGTATCACATAATCATTATGCTCTGCGATTTGGGCTAAGGTTTTTTTGAGTCATGTTTAGCATCCAAGGTGAAAATAGCTCCTTCCAACTCCAGGGCAGCAGCTAGCTCCCTAAAGGCTTCGATTTCACTACCGTGTTTATTTTCAAAACTCAAAGAGCCTATGACTAATTCCCTATCGTGGCAATAGGCATTGACTAAGGCAACAAAATTCTGCCCCTTACCCGTTCCATCTTCTACGCTGGATTTAACCGCCTTGCCATCAAAGGCTACAGCAACATTCTTATAATCAGACACTTGGCTCTTACTCCACTTATTTAGGGCCTGATTAAGTTCAGCTAAATCTACTGCTTCTATTGTTTTACTTAAAGTTACATGACTTGGTACCCCATGAGTTAACCCAAACATTTTTTTCAGTTCTTTTTCAAATTGTTTACAAAAACGAGATACAGATCGATAGCCTACACGCCCAGCCATCGTACCCATGAGCATTAAGGCCAATAGGATATTCAATGGATAACGTTGACCTTGGGCTCTGCGGGGATCTTTTACTGTTTTGAGACTTTCTAGTAATGTCATAGGGATGTGTTTCCTGCAAATATATAATCCATATTCAGGAATTAACAGCCCTCCCCTATGGGGCTTGGATAGGTCGACAGTTAGCATTTGTAGGATCGCAAGTATTGGAATGGGCTAATTCCGTTCTTGAGAGGAGTAAGGGGTTCATCATTTTACATAACCCACCTCTGCCTCTTCACCAAAGAGGGAGAATCTACCCTGTAGGCCATCTATTCTAGATGAAAAATTCTGTAGTTTCATTTTCTATGACCTCTTACCTCACATTTCCTAAACCTCTATTTCCAGAAACTTTGGAATCACGCATGATTAAGATTCCTGGAGGGGCTTACTGGAGAGGGAATGAGAAAGCATTTTCTGGGAAAACTGTCAGCCATTTTTAGCGAGCTTGAATAAAAATACTTCCATCTGCTTGCTAGCTTAGATAGACTAATACCTTTTGCAATACTTGATAAACTCTCGTCATTAGGTGGGATTTAAGCCTGAGTCATCCCGAATTTTTGGAAGGACTCAGGCTAAATCCTAAGAATGAGGCAATTCTCTTATTCGATGATAATTTTCTGTATTCCTAAGAGCTCACTATTGGCACTAATGATGCTTAGTACGTAAAGTCCCTTAGGAATATCTCCCAGTTTCACTTGAAATTCCTTTTGGTCATAGTTATTACGAAGTAGGGTTTGACCTATTAGGTTAGTTAATCTTACCTGAACAAAACCATTCCTTAGGTCAGGAAGCTCCACATGTAACTCATCAGAAACGGGATTTGGATAAACAGACATGGGATAAGTAGTAACCTTAGAAGAAATGGAAGTAGTGATTTGTGGGCTTTTGATGATAATTAGTTCATGCTCACTTTGTCCAGCAAATACGATATCTGGAATTCCATCATCATCAAGGTTCCCGGAAGTAATGCCTACTGTACTGCCTCTCGTACTTTCAGCTAAGACGATGATTTCTGTAACTTCTCCTCCTTGGTTAATAGCGACTTGTACATACTCTCCTAGATTAGATTGGGGGCGTCCACGGCCAAAAATCGCATCTAAATCCCCATCTAAGTCAATATCTTCTAGATGAACTGAACCAGTAATACCCCGTTGGGCCACAAGCGTATCTACTTCAAAACTATTTTCGCCCTTATTTATGAGAGCTACGAGATCTACACCATCCGAAGAAACATTTTCGCCTAAGGCAACGACAATATCTAGATTTCCGTCCTTATTCCAATCGCCAATTCCAAGATCAAAGGCTAATCCCCCTTTGTACAAAGTATCCTTGGTGAAGTTATTGTCCCCCTGGTTTTCGTAGAATACAACTGTGTTCTCTTCAGAAGAAGCCGCTACGATCAGGTCTAGGTCTCCGTCTTTATCTATATCTGATAGTTCTGCCTCTCTAGGTTCATCTATGTTTGCGTCAATGACTAGAGGAGAAAAATTTCCTTCCCCATTATTTGTAAAACCAAAGATTTTATCATCGTTCCAGGAACACAGAACAGCATCAATATCTTCATCATTATCGATATCTCCAGCTGCAATACCTATAGGCGAATTAGCTTCTGGAAAAATGGTATCAGCCACCCAATTGGCCTTAAATCCGTCATTTCTCAGCCATACTAAATCATCTGCATCTCTTGCCGTTACAAATGCGTCTAAATCTCCATCTCCATCTATATCAGCTAATTCAATATCAGTTGCATTGTCCATATTATCATGGATACGCCAGTTGATAAAATTCTCTCCATCCAGGTTTTCAAAGAGGTTTACCTCATTTTCTGGTATGATCCCGTTTCCTAAGGTCAGCATAATATCTAAATCCCCATCGCCATCTATATCACCAAGTTTGGGAGTATTCGCAGCGTATAAATCTCCGGCAATATGATGACGGTACAGCATTCCATTTATATTCTCAAACCAGGAAATGTCTTCATCTAGATTTCCCTGCTCTGGGAAAAAAACATCTAAATCACCGTCCTCATCTAAATCACCGACAGACATTTTTGCCGTTGGATTACAACAGTTATCCCAATTTAGTTCTATATACTCCCGCCTAAAGGCAAAATCATCCTCTTGATATAAAATTGATAAGCGATCTTCTGTTCTTGCTTGTCTAACAATATCTAATTTTCCATTTCCATCTAGGTCGAAGACGACAAAGTCTCCTCCTATATCTATATTTCCATCATCATCTATATCAATTCTATTGAAGTCATTTGCACCATCAAATACAAGTAGGCCAGCCAGGGCAACTGCTCGGAATCCTAACACGTCTTTTTTCCCATCACCGTTCAAGTCTACTATTTTAACTGTTTCCCAAAGAGCCGTATTTACATTACTCCAGCTTACTAGCCAATTTCCTAGTGTAAAATTCCCTTCGCCATCATTGAGGAGTGTTCTGGCCCCACCGTCTTCAGATCCAGGGTTTCCAGCTAATCCACTTCCAGCCACAGCAATATCAATATCCCCATCTCCATCAATATCTTCTGCATCTACAGCCTCTGTAATACTATTCTCAGCAATGGTGGTTTCTGTAAAGAATAAATTTTGTTGATTAAAGTATACCCTACAGTTTCTCTCTGAGTTGATAAGCCCTACAGCTACTATATCCATCCATCCATCTCCGTCAAAATCTGCTACATCCGCCATGATGAAATCTTTGTTGGTAGCAATGGTCCATTTCAAATAGGTGTCGTCAGCTTGTCGCTGGAACCATGCGAGTTCCCCATCATTGACGTTGGTCATAGAAACTAAATAATCTAAGTCTCCATCATTATCAAAGTCTGCTGTATCTAGATCAGAGATGTAAAAAGTAATGTCATTAGTGAAAAGGGGCTGAGAGTTGAATTGACGTGTAGGTTCATTCTCAAGCCAATACACACCATCAGGATTTGCTCGCGAAGTAATGATATCTAAGTCACCATCCCCATCATAGTCGTGAATAACAGAGGCGTTGGAAAGGAAAGATCCTTTATCCAGAGATAACAGTTCAAAGGGTTGAGAGAATCCTGTCAAAAAACTGTAAATCCCAATTAGTACTAGAAGGCTTTTGTAAATGGTAGAATTACACATAGGTTCTAAATATTAGGGTTGGAAAAAACATCTTTGAATTGGATTAAGGTATTAGGGAGTTCCTCACTGAGGATCGAGTAAAGGGAGTACGGTATTAAGCACACATGATAATAGTTTATTCTGTGGCAATCCTTTTTAAAAATACCTAGTTACGGATGTTTATTCGCTTTAGGAAATTGTTTCAAAATGACTTTTCTCATTCTCAACTCATATCTTTGAAAGGCTTAACACTTTGCGACTTCGCGGCTTTGCGTGAAATTCTAATTCTACAAACACATGTCAGCAACCACCATAGGCAGCATCCTCCAAGACGTCATCCTAACAGCAAAACCACAGCTATTGGCTTTATCAGAGGCGGAGGTGTCCACCAAGCCTTCTCCTGAGAAATGGTCCAAGAAACAGATTCTGGGACATCTGGTAGATTCTGCTGCAAATAACCACCAGCGTTTTGTGCGTATCCAGCATCAGGATCAGCTCATTTTTCCGGGCTATGAGCAAGCCAAATGGGTGGAACAGCAGCAATACCAGGAAGCCGACTGGGAAATGCTGGTAGAATTCTGGACTTTGTATAACCTACATTTAGGGAGGGTCATAAGCCTGATCCCGGATGAGC
>JBCDBC010000361.1:0-5597 GCA_039184535.1 Bacteroidota bacterium
CCAAGGAGGCCATGCTGCTAATATCAGAACAGGAATTATTGGTGAGGTTATAGACCGCCCAGTCATAGTCATCTGTAAGCTGATCAGGTATGAGGGTAAAGGATAAGTTACCCGCCTGTTGGACGGTGAGTATGTACCATACATCATTTCTTTCTCCGAAACCCAGACAGGAAAGCTGACTATTTATTTCCAGTGGGTTTATCCCTTCACCCTGATAGGCATTAGGTTGGTTATAGATGGCATTGCATACCGGAATAGCATTGAAGCAATCCTGTTCTGGTTGATTGGGTGGTAGCTGTGCAAACAGGGATGGGATGATTCCCAGTACCCCAATAATAGAAAGTAGTTTTCTCTTCATAGATAATCTGGAACGCGTGTGACGTACCTGGTGCCCTCTTCTCCTACTGATTAGATGTAAACACTTCGGGTTTACCCCCTTCCAAAAGCAAATGCCTGCTCATAAATACAGAGCAGGCATAATATACAAATGATTCCTTAATGGCCTACTTAGCGTATGCAATCGCTCTTTTTTCTCTGATCACAGTCACCTTAATATGGCCGGGATACTGCATGTCTTTTTGGATCTTCTGAGAAATATCAAATGCCAACTTATCCGCCTTATCATCTGAGACTTTCTCACTTTCTACTATCACCCTCAGTTCTCTACCTGCCTGTATGGCGTAAGTCTTAAGTACTCCAGGATAAGAAAGGGCTAGTTCTTCAAGATCCTTCAGACGCTTAATGTAGCTTTCAACAATCTCCCTTCTGGCACCAGGTCTAGAACCACTAATGGCATCACATGCCTGGATGATGGGAGAAAGTAGTGAAGTCATTTCTATCTCATCATGGTGAGCGCCTATAGCGTTACATACATCCGGATGCTCTCCGTACTTCTTGGCCATCTCCATTCCTAGTAAAGCGTGTGGGAGATCTGTGTTTTCTTCAGCCACTTTCCCTATATCATGTAGAAGTCCAGCCCTCTTGGCTTTCTTAATGTCCAATCCTAGCTCGGCTGCCATGATGGAACAGAGATTCGCTGTTTCTCTAGAGTGCTTCAGCAGGTTTTGACCGTAAGAAGAACGGTATTTCATTCTCCCTACCATTCTGATCAACTCAGGACGTAGACCGTGAATACCCAAATCAATTACGGTTCTTTCTCCAATCTCAATGATTTCTTCTTCCAGCTTCTTGGTAGTCTTCTTCACCACTTCCTCAATTCTGGCAGGGTGAATACGTCCATCCGTTACCAGTCTGTGAAGGGACAATCTGGCTATTTCTCTTCTTACCGGATCAAAGCCTGAAAGGATAATGGCTTCCGGCGTATCATCTACTATGATCTCTATTCCTGTTACCATTTCCAGCGCACGGATGTTTCTTCCCTCTCTACCAATGATTCTACCTTTAATCTCATCATTTTCCAGTGGGAATACCGTAACCGTATTTTCTATGGCGTGCTCAGCAGCCGTACGTTGAATAGTTTCAATAACTATTTTCTTGGCTTCCTTAGTAGCTGTAAGCTGTGCGTCTTCAACGATTTCTTTGATGTAAGCAGAAGCTTCCGTCTTGGCTTCTTCCCTTAGGGCTTCCATCATTTTCAGCTTAGCTTCTTCAGATGATAAGCCAGCGATTTCTTCCAGATCCTTAATCTGTCTTTGTCTGAGAACTTCCAGCTCCTGTTCTTTCTTGGAGATTACGTTAAGCTGCTTTTCCAGATTCTCACGTATGGAGGTCATCTGATCTTGCTGAGATTTTAGCTTTTGCGTCTCCTTACGGAATTTTTCGTTCTGCTGATTTAGCTGATTTTCTTTCTGGCGAATACCATTCTCTCTTTTATCCAGTTTCTCTTTCTGCTTCTTGGCATTATGCTCAAACTTATTTTTGAGGGACTGGTACTTCTCGTTCGCGGTCTTAATCTTATCCTGCTTGATATTCTCTCCCTTCAGTTCTGCCTGCTTGATGATAGCATCTGACTGGATTTTTGCTGCTTCTGCTATTCTATTGTTCGCACTTTTCAGGACAAAGCGGTTTAGGACAAAGCCTAATACGAATCCACCAATCAATAATACTACTCCTACAATGATGTCCATGATTCCTTAATTTGGTCGTTTTATGTTTGTGAAAACGAGCTCTACTGGCGAAAAGCCGATAAGGGGGAGACAGCCGGGAAATGTTCTGAAGCCTATGTTACTAGGCACGTTTAGATGCGGAAGATAGTTTTTTATCCAGCTGGTCTAGTTGCTGAATAATTTCTTTCTCTTTTTTATCATCTAACAGCTTTTGCTTCAGATATTCAGTTGTTATATCCAAACAGCACATAATGGCGATATCCACATCGTCTTGGGTTCGGTATTCCGTTTTGAAGGCTCGCAGTTTGGCATTAATGATTTTCGCAGCTTCTTTGATCACTGCTGCTTCATCCTTATCTACGAGCGCGGGGAACTGCCGTCCGAATATGTTAACCTGTATGGAGTGTTTTTCCAATCTCTCTTCCCTTAAGTCATTTCCAGCTATTCGCCTAAGCTCTTTAAACACGCATCAATATCCTCTATGAATGCATCAATCTGAGCTCGAAGAGCTTCCTTATCATCAGGATTTAGCCTTCTGCTACGCTCTCCCAATCCATTCAAACTCTCCTTTAAGGTTGACTGCTCTTCCACTTTTCCACTGAGAGAAGATTCCAACTTCTTCACCTTTGCTTCTAAAGCCTTCTTCTCTTTTTTCAGAACAGAGTATTTCTGCTCAAGCTTAGTGGCCTTCTCTGCAACAATTTTCAACCTTTGGAGTATTTCATCCATTCAAGCGTGTTATACAATCAATAAATTTGGAAATATTTTGGGATAATTTCAATTCATGTTTCAGAATTCGTGCTTTACTTCAAGCACAACCCCTTAAATAACTCAATAACAGGGGATAAATTGTTGGTATTGGGCTACTCCCAAGCCTAGACCTAGTGGTTTTTCACTTATAATTCGTAGGCTTGTTCATTTTTCTTGACAAAAACGAACCAAAAGTCAAGAACGAAAAAACCAAGGCCTTCCCGCTGCCTATCCTCCCCGCTTTCGTTCACCCCTACCCACCTAAGATTTATTTAGACCGAGCTCCAATTTGGGGTCGGCAGGTAAACTCTATCTAATCTGCTAAAATTGTAGAGACGCAAAATATTGCGTCTCTACGTGGATGGATGGTATCTATTTTCTTAATTCTGCCTGGAATTCTCGAGCGAGATTGGCAGTGATTTTTTCTGAGATCTTATCTGCGGCTTTTCCTTCCAGACTCTTTTTATCGTCTCTTAACAGAACAGAGATCAGGTAGCTCTTCTTCCCGTTTTCTACACCCTTGCCTTGATAGACATCGTATAGCTCTACCTTCTTGATTAGCTTAGGATTAGTCTTAGCCACTACCTGACGAAGATCCTGGAAACGTACCCCCTCATCTATCAATAAACTGAAGTCTCTGCGCATACCCGGATACATAGGAATTTCCTGGAAGAGAACGGCATGTCTTTCATGTAGCTTAGCCAGGTACTCCCAATCTAGCTCCAGATAAAAGACTTCATTTCTCAAGTCAAACTGATCTTGTAAGGCCTGCTTGATTCTTCCGTAATTAAGCAATGCCTTTCCTCCTACTTTGTAAGCTAAGCCGTAATCAAACAACTCATGCTCTACTTCCTCTAGACTTCCTTCTATTTTGAACCACTGACTGATCCTTTCTACCTCCTTAGTTAGCGTAAACATGGTACTGACTCCAGGCTTATATGCCCAGTGCTCGTCTTGCTTCTTACCCGTTACGGCCATTACCAACCATTCTTTCTCTTGGTAGGAATCTTCTTTCTTATGGTAGGTTCTTCCGAACTCATAGAGAGAAAGGTCTTCATTCTGTCTGTTCTGGTTATAGAGAATGGATTCAAGGACTCCATATACCATATCCTCCCTTAATACCGACTGGTCTTCAGAGAGTGGATTCACCATAAATACGGCTCCCTCACTCCCTCTATCACTATGGACAAGAGAGTTATTCAGTATCTCATAGTAGCCGTTAGCAGATAAATAATTCGCATATCTGTCCTTCAGGCGATAAGCTTCTTTCTTCTGAGAAAAATCTACAGAAGCATTCATCTTGATAGAAGGGGCTACATTATTATATCCGTACACACGGAGAATATCTTCAATCACATCCTGAGGTCGCTGAACGTCTACTCTGTATGCAGGCACTTCCAATTTGAAGCTGGAATCTGTCTCCTCTACTACCTTCATTTCGAGCCCTTCGAAAATTTCTCTGATATCCTTTAAAGGTACTTCCTTCCCTATCAGTCTATGAATTTGGGTTTTATGTACCTCCACAGGGAAAGGCGCAAAATCGTCTAATCTGATATCTTCTATCTCAGAAGCACTACCTCCTGTTAATTCCAGGATCAGGTCTGTAGCTCTGCGAATGGTGTTATCTGCCATGTTCATGTCTATTCCCCTCTCATAGCGGAAGGAGGAGTCTGAGTGTATGCCATGACGTTTGGCAGATTTACGGACAGTACCAGGCTCGAAGTAGGCTACTTCCAGGAAGACATTCTTAGTCTTAAAAGTCACCCCTGAGTTGATTCCCCCCATAGTTCCACCTATACAAAGTGGTTTGGTAGTATCACAAATCATCAGATCCTCATGTGCTACCAGCTTTCTTTCCACTTCATCCAGGGTAGTGAAGGGGGTTTCTTTCTCCAGGGTCTTTACAATGATTTTCTGCCCTACAATCTCGTCTGCATCAAAAGCGTGCATGGGATGCCCCAATTCCATCAATACGTAGTTAGAGATGTCCACTACATTATTGATAGGGCGGAGACCTATACCTGTCAGCCTTTGCTTCAACCAGTCAGGGCTATCTTTCACTTCTATGTCCTTTATGTAGACAGACATGTAGCGCTTACAGCGAGACTCATCTTCTATACTTACTGGGATGGGATTTTTGAATGTACCTTTGGATGAGTCAAACTTCATTTCCGGGAGTCGCGCTTTCTGCCTCATGAAGGCCCCCAGGTCTCTTGCCACTCCGTAGTGTGAAGCTCCATCTATTCTGTTTGGGGTAAGGTCTATTTCTATGATATAGTCTTTGTCCAATTCTATCACCTGGTTTACAGGCGTACCAGGGATAGGATCTCCTTCCAGCACCATAATGCCATCATGCTCTGTCCCTAAGCCTAATTCATCCTCTGCACATATCATCCCCATAGAGACTTCTCCCCTGATCTTTCCCTTCTTGATTTTGAAAGGGTCACCCTCAGTAGGATAAAGGGTAGTCCCTACCAATGAAACCGGTACTTTCTGTCCTGCAGCAACATTGGGAGCTCCACATACTATCTGTAAAGGTTCTTCCTGACCTACATCCACCTTACACACACGTAGCCTGTCTGCATTTGGATGCTGTTCAGCAGAAAGCACACGCCCCACGACTACTCCTTCCAGATTTCCTTCTACCCCACCTGTCTCCTCCAGGCCTCCTACCTCCAGCCCCAGATCAGTTAGTATCTCTGATAGCTTAGCAGGATCATAATCAAAATCTATATAGTCTTTCAGCCAGTTATAAGAAACCTTCATAGTTTTTACTTATTC
>JBCDBC010000362.1:0-5595 GCA_039184535.1 Bacteroidota bacterium
ATAATGAAAACCAGAACCAGACTTTTATTCTTCAAAATGTCCTTCTGGCCCTCTTAAATAAACTGGAGGGAAATATTCAGCATATTGAAGGCCCCAACTCTTTTATTCATTTGCGACAGGAATTTCAAAGGTTTGTGGTCCTTCTTGAAGAGCATTACAAACAGGAAAAGGCTGTAAGCTTTTACACACAACAACTGAACCTTACTTCCAAGCATCTGAATCAGGTGTTAAAAGAGGTGGTGGACAGTACAGCTCAGGATATGATCATTGACCGGGTGATTTTGGAGGCTAAGCGGATGCTCACATTTACCAATAGTAGTGTGAAGGAAATCGCCTATGAACTGGGGTACGATAACCCCTATTACTTCTCAAGACTGTTCAAAGTAAAGATGGAGATGAGTCCGGATGAGTTCAGAAAAACTTTTGCAGAATAGTGAATGAAAATGACGGGAAAGTGCATGTATCCTGTGGACTAGGTTGGGGTTCTTTACGAGAATCTTTATTACCAGAAATCAAAATAAGCAGGATGAAAAGCACATCAACCATCATATTCACTTTTGTAGCTGTACTCATCATGTTTTCATGCTCAGCGCCCCAGAAAGTAGCGGAAGAAACTGTCCAGGAAGAAGTAGAAGAGGTAACAGCTGACGTAATCGAAATCGCTGTGAGAGCGGTAAAAGAAGGGCAAAAGGAAGCATTTGAAGAGGCAAGAGCAGGATTCATAGGTAAATGGCTTTCCAGTGAAGGAGTGGATGTAGATCGAGAGTTTAAAGCTTTCTACAACATTCCCCAGTCCGGGCAGGAAGTATTTGTAGGAATGACTTCCTGGGCATCACTAGACAACTTCAATGCAGCGAGCCAGTCTAATGGTCAATCTCCTGAAGCCATGGCTTTCTTCCAGACATTTGACATGCTGGCCTTTGTACAGGCAAAAGCTACTGAAGGAAAGTTTGACCTGTCTACCATAGGAAAAATGGAAGGTAGCATCATCGAAATTGCTGTAAGAAAGGTAGCTCCGGAAACAGCCGCCGATTTTAATGAAAAGCGTCTGCCCTACATAACTGCCTTAAATGAAGTAGAAGGGGTATTAGGAAGCTATGAGTTTGAAGTCTTGGGAGGATATGGAGAAAACCTGACAGTAGGGATGACTGAGTACAAAGACCAGACTGCCTTCCAGACAGTCAATGAAACAGTAAACCAATCAGAAATAGCAAAAGCGTACTTCTCCGCTTTTGAAATAGTTACCATTCAATATGTGAACAGCGTTAAGTAGCATGTTGAACTGGTTATCCCCCGGAAGTCCATCAGTTATGATGGGCTTCTTTTTATGGTTAGGATGACTGGAAACAGCTGGCCTTTGACTTCACTATCATCCGCTATTATCCAAACCTGAGACTGGAAGGGGTGAAAAGAAATGATATTTCTCTGACTTACGGAATAAGTTACACTTTTCACTAGCAGTGACGGTTACCATTAGGCTCCTTATATAAAACCACTATTGGTTTCATTTGTATCTAAACTTGGCAGCTTCTGAACAAATTAGAAGCTGCTTTTCTTTTGTGCTTATTTCTGGTATAGAATAGATAAAATCGCGTCTTTATGGCAAACCAAACCACTATGAAAAAAATAGCAATACTAGCCCTCTTTCTGGGGATATTTATCTATGGAAAGAGTGAGGAGTACACCCTCAGTTCTCCTGATAAGAACATACAGCTAACGGTAAAAACCACTGATAAGCTTTACTATAAAGTACAGTATAAAGGCAAAGATGTCATTTGGTATTCTCCCCTATCTATGACACTAGCTGATGGGAGAATCTTAGGGAAGAATCCTGTAGTGAATTCTCATACTAGTAAAGAAGTAGATGAAACCATCAGCACCGTTTGGGGAAATAGGGCTCAGGTACAAAACCACTATCAAGAGCTTGTGTTGAAAATGAAAGGAAACTTTTCTCTCATCTTTAGAGCCTATAATGACGGGGTGGCTTACCGTTTTGTGACGGATTTTAAAGAGAGGATCAAGATCAAGAATGAAGAGATCTCCTTTCGCTTTAATGAAAACCATGACCTTTTGGCTCATGTGGTGGGAGATTTCCAGACCTCTTATGAAAAGCTGTATACTTCTTATAAAATCTCAGAGGTAATTGAGGAGGACTTTATCTCCTTACCCCTGCTGGTAGACCAGGGTGATATCAAGGTGGTAATCACAGAGTCTGATCTGTATGATTATCCAGGCTTTTACCTCCTGAAGAGAGAAAAAGTTATCCATTATTTTTTGGAGGGAACTTTACCAGCTTTCCCCACTAGAGAAGAACGAGGAGGACATAAAGATTTTAACTTCAGAGTAGAAGAAAGAGCCAATTACCTGGCTGACACTGAAGGAAAGCGCAACTTCCCCTGGCGAGTCATGATCATTACGGATCAGGAGCATGAGTTAGCACATAATGATATGGTGTACAAACTGGCCCGTCCTTCCATGATAGAGGCTGACTGGATCAAACCGGGTCTGGTATCCTGGGACTGGTGGAATGACTGGAACCTGAAAGGAGTAGACTTTGAAACGGGGATAAATACACGCACCTATGAGTACTATATAGATTTTGCAGCGGAGAATGGGCTGGATTATGTAATCCTGGATGAAGGCTGGTCTGATACGTTTGATCTATTACTCATGAAAGAAAATGTAGATGTACCTCACCTGGTAGAGTATGGCAAGAAGAAAGGAGTGAAGCTGATCCTTTGGGCGGTATGGTATACCCTGGACAGGCAAATGCAGGAGGCCCTGGATCTGTTTGAAGAGTGGGGCGTAGCAGGAACCAAAGTAGACTTCATAGACAGGGATGATCAGATAGCCATAAACTTTTACGAGAGATTGGCTAGAGAATCAGCTAAAAGGAAGCTATTAGTAGATTACCATGGTTGCTCAAAGCCTACTGGCTTACACAGGACCTATCCTAATGTCATCAACTATGAAGGTGTTCGTGGTAATGAGTATAACAAATTTAGCTCAGATGAAACCCCTGATCACAGTTTGGATATCGTCTTCACGCGTATGGTAGTAGGTCCTATGGACTATACGCCCGGAGCTATGCGGAACTCCACCAAGGGAAACTGGGTCAGGGATAACAGTAACCCCATGAGTTACGGGACGCGTGCACATCAGCTAGGTATGTACGTGGTATACTTTGCCCCGCTGCAAATGCTCAGTGATGCTCCTACTGCCTACACGGCTGAACCTGAGATTCTGAACTTCCTCTCAAAAGTACCTGTTAGCTGGGATGAAACTGTCAGCCTTGATGGGAAGGTAGGGGAGTACATCCTCATGGCTCGTCAAAAAGGAGATGACTGGTATGTAGGTGCCATGACTAATTGGGATGGCAGAACCCTGGAGGTAGATTTCTCCTTTCTCCCTGCAGGTACCTATGAAGCCACCATGTACCTGGATGGAATCAATGCCCATAGAAAAGCAGAAGATATCACGATCAAAAAAATGGATGTAAATAGCTCCTCTACTTTCACCTTGGAACTCAAACCTGGAGGAGGAGCGGCTATGGTATTGAAAAAGAAGTAGAACTACTTCTTTTTCTTCTTCTTTTTGGGAGGTTTACAGGACTTGCAATAATCGGCATATTCTGCGAGTAACTCTTGGATGTAGGAATCCCACTTATCCTGCTTTTCAGGGATGTTACCAAAATCAGTTTCCTTGGAATATCTTGATAGCAAGGCTGACATTTCTTCACTGATTTCGCTGTAATAAATCTCCGCTTTTCCAGCATTTAGACTCATACGGTTTTCATGAAACTTCTTTCTAAGCTTTCTGGCAGAAAGTTCGGAAAGATTAAAAGTGGTGCGGGCATACTTCAGTAACATTTCCGTGCTAGGCCCCTCATCTAGCCATGAGGCAAGAGGTTGGAAACTTGAGGTCACTACCTTATTGGAATTCCCAAACATCACCTGATAATTAGCGAAGTTATACTCAATTAAAGTAGCAGGATAAATGGTTTGCATACTGCCTGAATTTGGCGCAGGTGCTCTAAAATCAGAGGCCTGAAGTTGATACTCTGCTGACCATTCTATTTTGGATTGTGCTTGAATGTTGCATAAGGAAAAGAGAAGAACGCAGGGGAAAATGATTCTTAAAAACTTCATTTCTAAAGGTAAACAGCCCAGTGGAATTCTTTTCATTTAAACAGGAGAAATATTTTACCCTAAATTCAATCAGTAATAAAATCTTTAGATATTTTATTGCGTATAAATTATGACAATCAATTATATAAAAACGGATTTTCTCCCATGATTTCTGAGAAAGAAAGTATAGGTTATAAAGTAGACACCTTGCGGATTTTTGTTCGTGATTTGAATGAGGCTATGGCCTTTTATCAGCAGGGGCTGGGGATAGCTGTAAAATCTTTCGATGAGGATCTTGGATGGGCAGAATTGGACATGGGAGAGGGAATTACCACTCGCCTGGAATGGGTGTATCCGTTTTCCGGTGAGTTCAGAACCAGGGTAGGAAGGTTCCTGGGGATTTCTCTGGCTGTAGAAGACCTACAGTCTACCTATGAGAAACTCTCTTCCAGAGGTGTTATCTTTGTGAAAGTACCTCAAAGACATGCATCCGGTACATTGGTAGCTCATTTACAGGACCCTTCCGGGAATGTGTTGACTTTGATAGAGAAGTAGAACCTACTGAGCCTCCCACTTCTTCTTTTGGAGAAAATGAATATTGGAGAAGCCTAGCTGTTCGATCTTGCTATCCAGCCCAAACATTCTATTGTCATAGTGAAGAGGGATGATGGAACCCCATTCCATTTCCTCTATCATTTCTTTCTTTTGAAGTAACTCGAAAAAGGGGATCATAGCTACATCAACTTCCTGCCATAATTCTTTTATGAATGCTTTCTTCAGGTGAACAAGGTTGGCATCTCCTGTATGTAAGAGCTTCAGGCCCTCTATTTCCAATAGGTAGCAGTTGTTCTTTTTCTGGCTATTAGCTACATGAGGAAGCCGAATAATGCTAATAGGAATACTGCCAAAAGAGAAATTCTGGACACTAAAGAGTTCCTGTTCAATATTTGCTGATTCATCCAAGCCCATTTTACCTTCTGGGCTAAACATAAAAAGGTCAGTTCTGTGGGCCAGTTTACCATTTAACCTATCACTGGAATGATCCTTATGATGGTGAGTAATGAGTACATGCGTAAGCTTGTTAGGGCCAGTATCCATCAATAGTTTCTCTACCCTCTCATCTGAGGGGGCATCATAACCTTCCAGCAGAGGTTCAAATAGCCCATCTATTAAGATTCTCTTTTCTCCTGCTTCTATGAGAACTCCCATGTTGGCTACATACGCTATACTGAGCTGGGCAGATACTGATGATAAGCTGATCAAGAGAAATAAGACAACAAATATGTAGGTTCTCATAACAGATGAATTAAGGACTGACAGGTTCCTGCTGGGTAACACAGTGGATACCTCCACCATGATAATTTAGCTTCATCACATCCAGAAAGACCAGTTCTCTATCAGGAAAAACCTGAGAGAATATGGCTTTGACCTGTTCCTCCTTTTCTTCAGATCCCCCTTCTTCCACATA
>JBCDBC010000363.1:0-5586 GCA_039184535.1 Bacteroidota bacterium
ATGAGTCTTCTTTTAACTTAGCCTTGTGTGTAGGATCCAGGAAATCCAGGTTTTTCCCATATATCTCTGAAGTGGAAGCTATAAGAATACGCTTTTTGTAGGCTTCTGTAAGCGCAAGCATATTATCAATCCCTCTCACATTACCTAAAATGGTGTGGACAGGATGTTCCATGATATACTTTACTCCTACCGGTGCCGCTAAATGATAGCAGTGATCACACCACTGCATAAGCGGTTCCACCTCTTCCTTTATGGTCACATCTCCCTTAATGAATTCAAAATCAGGATGTGCTAAAAAGGGAGCTATATGCTCCTCTGTTCCTGTGGAAAGGTTATCTAGAGACTTTATAGTATGTCCTTTTTCAAGGAGAAAGGCAGTGAGGTTAGACCCGATAAATCCAGCGCCTCCGGTAATGAAAATATTCATTCAATTGGGAATTTAGGCCTAAAGAAAGAAAAAAAAAGCCCGAAGCTCAACCTGCAATTTTCAGAAAAGCAAACATTTGAAATCTGCTTAATTCTTTAACCACAAGTCCAGATTCGGGTTTGAAAACCGACGCAATCTCTATTCTTCTCCTTCTCCAAGTAAAACCTTACGGCTTAGTCTGAATTTCCCGGTTTTCTTATCTACACCAATCAGTTTGATCTTGATGTCATCTCCTACTTTCAGGATTTCTTCCACATTGTTCAATCTCCTATTGGTGATCTCAGAAATGTGAAGGAGTCCTTCTTTTCCAGGCATAAATTCTACAAAAGCTCCATAAGGCATAATGCTCTTCACTTTTGCATCATATATTTCCCCTTCAGTAGGCATAGCAGTCAGGGCTCTAATCTGTCTAAAAGCTTTTTCTATTCCCTTCGCATCAGCAGAAGTAATGGTAGCTTTCCCTACATTGTTAGGTCCTTCCTCCAGTACAATAGTAGTCTCAGAAGTCTTCTGGATCTCCTGGATTACTTTTCCACCAGGTCCTATGATACTTCCGAAGAATTCATGAGGAATTTCCATGGTGAAGAATCTAGGCGCATAAGGAGAAAGCGTCTTGCTAGGCTCAGACTTAGTCTTCAGCATTTCCTCCAGAATGTGCAACCTTCCTACTTTTGACTGCTCAAGTGCTTTAGCTATGATTTCATAAGAAAGTCCTCTTACCTTGATGTCCATCTGACAAGCAGTAAGACCTTCTTTAGTACCAGTTACTTTGAAGTCCATATCTCCCAGGGCATCCTCGTCTCCAAGAATGTCAGAAAGAACCGCGAAGTTTCCTTCTTCATCCGTAATCAGTCCCATGGCTATACCAGATACGGGACGCTTGATTTTGATACCTGCATCCATCAGTCCTAAAGTACCTCCACAAACAGAGGCCATAGAGCTGGATCCGTTAGATTCCAGGATATGAGACACTACTCTGATGGTATGCTCTGAGTCTTCTGGGATCATTCCCTTCAGGGCTCTTTCTGCCAGATTACCGTGTCCTATTTCCCTTCTACCTGGACCTCTGTTAGGTCTCACTTCACCGGTAGAAAATCCAGGAAAGTTATAGTGAAGGATAAATTTCTTGGAACCTGAGTAAGTGGCTGTGTCTATGGTTTGCTGGTCCAGCTTGGTACCCAGTGTTACTGTACAGAGAGACTGTGTTTCTCCTCTGGTAAATACTGCGGAACCATGAGTTCTTGGTAGGTAGGATACCTCACAGGAAATAGGTCTTACCTCGTCCAGTGATCTTCCGTCCAGTCTCAAACGCTCATCCAGTACAATTCTTCTTACGACATTCTTCTGAATGCTCTTGAAGTATTCCGCGAATCTGGCACCAAAGTACTCATCTTCTTCAGCATACTTCTCGGACAGCTTTTCTTTCGCTTCTTCCTTTATTTCCCTCAGCGTCTTGCTTCTCACCTGCTTTTCAGAAGCGGAGCGGGTTAATTCTCCCACTCTGTCAGCAATCATTCCCTTCAGCTCATCATACATTTCCTGATTTACTTCCAGGAATTCATATTCTCTCGTCTCTTTTCCTGCAGCTTCTCTTAGCTCCAGCTGAAGATTATTCAGAATTTTAATATGGTCATGCGCAAACTTGAGGGCCTCCAGCATCACATCTTCTCCTACTTCCTTCATTTCTCCCTCTACCATGTTGATAGAGTCATTGGTAGCGGCTACCAACAGATCCAGGTCACACTCTTCCATATCCTGGAAGCTAGGGTTGATCACAAATTCTCCATTCTTCCTGGCTACTCTGGCTTCTGTTACTGGATCAGGGAATGGAATGTCTGATACACTTAGGGCGGCTGAAGCTGCCAAACAGGCAAGTGCGTCAGGCTGCTCTGAGCTATCAGTAGATACCATCTGTACCATTACCTGAGTATCTGCATGATAGTTACTAGGGAAAAGTGGTCTGATGGCTCTGTCTATCAGTCTTGAGGTGAGAACTTCTCCCTCAGTCATTTTACCTTCTCTCTTGAAGAATCCACCAGGAAACTTACCAGCGGCGGCAAATTTTTCCAGATAGTCTACGGAAAGGGGTAGGAAATCTGTTTCCAGATTGATTTCTTTTCTGGCTACCACTGTAGCTAATAACATGGTTTCACCACATTTTACTACTACGGAGCCGTCAGCTTGTTTGGCAAGTAGTCCTGTCTCAAGGGTAATCTCTCTCCCATCAGGTAGAGTGGCAGATTTACGTACTACGTTCATGTTTGGAATCTTCGTCTAAGATATGTTTCGTCGTCTAGGGTTTGTTTCGTCTTTCAGCTTCTGGGTCTGCAGAGGGCTAACCCAAGGGGAGAAAAAAAAATTTGGGAATTACTTCCTAATTCCCAAATCTTTGAGGACAGCTCTGTATCTCTCGATGTCGTTTCTTTTCAAATAATCCAGCATTCTTCTTCTTCTACCAACCATCCTCTGAAGTCCCATCTGAGTGGACTTGTCTTTACGGTTCTTTTTCAAGTGCTCAGTAAGGTGATTGATACGAAATGTCAATAAAGCAATCTGAGATTCAGGAGAACCGGTGTCTTTCTCACTCTTCTGGTGACCGTGTTTTTTAAAAATCTCCTCTTTTAACTCCTTGTATAAATACATGAATTTCAGCTATTTTCTTGTTTTCTTATAATGACCTGCAAATATAGATAAATCTCACCCTTTCGCAAAAAAGATATTTATTATCAGGGAATTAATTTAGCGATTCACTTCTCGCTGATCATCAAGGTATTTGATTCTCCTATGATTAGCCAAAACATGGGGCTAAGTAGTGCTGAAATCCTATGAGAAAGAAGGGTTAATTGTACATAGCTATCTGACGAAATGTCTTTAATGAACCATTAGGTTCTCTTCTCCATACACGGATGTTTTTCCCGGTGCTGACACCTGATGCTGTTTCATTCCGCCAACAGGCGATATGGCTGGCTATTTCAATGACATAGCCGTTGTTAAGATCCTCAATTTTATGGGCTCTGATCTCCAGGTTTTCAAACACAGGTAAGTCCTTCACATGCTGGTCAAAAAATGCATTTAGCTGCTTTCTTTTGTGATGGATAGGGTTGAAACTATAAATAAACATCCCATCATCAGCAGAGAATTGAGACCAGACCTCCGCATTTCCCTGGGTAATCACTTTCTCAGCCAGTCCGTGTAAAGCTGCTATCTCAAAACTAACAGCATCCTTAATGGGGGCATGAGCTTCAAGGGCCAGATGAGTTGTATTCGGAAGGTTGAATCTTAGTTTATGTGCAAAATCGAGGGAGTGATTGTAATTCCAGGCTTCTGTTTCCAGCCTTAATCGGTCCTCACCTGCATACATCCATATACGCACACACTTCCCTTGCAATGTGTAGGTTTGTGTTTCTGAAGTGAGACTTACTTGAAAGGTGCTTAGCTCGAACACCTTTTCCCCCAAATCCAGCAGTTCGTAGATATCACTTTCATAGGTGTCTATGTCAAATCTATCGAAGTATGCCTGATAGTAGCTGATCACATTTTCTTGGCCAATTAATGTATACTGAAACTCAGGCATCAAATAGACTCCTTCGGTTTGAAATTCCTTCAATAAATCCGGCTTTTCATTTAGCATACTTGCCTGGTAAGCCTCATGATAATGGCTGATAAATTCTGTTATCCAGGGATCTGCCTGAGAGGGCGCTGTTTGAGCCTGAAGAGAAGAACTGCATAGGCCCAAAATGATGAGGAGTAAGGGTGAGAAAATTTTCATGATGTTGTTAGATAATGGAGGATCTGTTATTCTTGATGTATATGTGTCCCAAGTTGCCTGTGGATTCTTATGGTATGATCAGGTAGTCTACGGCGGTAAGAAATCCCTGCACCCTGGGTATTCCCTGAGTATCCGGGTACGGTCCAGTCCACATAGAATTTCCTGTATAGGATGTATCCATCTTCCACCACATCATAGTCATATGTCCAGGTTTTGATGGAATCTATAGTGGCAGGAGGCCCATAATAGCCTTTAAAATGCTTCAATAGGTTTTCACGTCCCCTCTTGAGGGTATCAGCAAAAGGGAAGTATGCACCATCTTCTGTGTAAGCTAAGGTGATCAAGGAGGCATCTCGCTGTTGGACCAGGGACTCTCCCCAGGCATTATAAGCATTTAGTTCCCATGGAATGCTCAGTCCTTCCTTTGGGAGTAAGGGAGGTACCTCTTCCTTGATAGACTGCACTACTAAAGGCGAAGCATCCTCCACCTGATGGAGGTAGCCAAAAGCTTCCCCTCTAAGGGTCAGGCCATCTTCCCCCTTGATCCAGATATTCATATACTTACCTCTCAGAATCTGACCCTCCCTCAGTACTTTCCTAAATAGTCCTGTCTCAATGACTCTGCTCTCTAGTTCCAGTATTTCAATGGTCTCTCTGGTATATTCTGATAAGGGTTGTCTGGAAAAAATGGTCGTGTAGTATTCAGCTATCTTGGCAGGTCCATCAATCAAAGGATGAAATTCTGCTACCAATAGTGCATTCGGAGCGTATAGGTCTTCTTTCAATCCAAATGACTGGCTGTTGGCAGCTTCTATGATCAATGCATTCTTTTGTGCCAGTTCCTCTTTTATGGCTTCTTTGCCCAGTATGCCCTGGCCAAGGCTTATCTGGCAGCTAAGCAATAGAAGGCAAATAGTAAGACATAAGGGTAGGCCCTTCTTTGGGTTCTTAAATTGATCCATTCTGTAATAGGTTAAGTATGTGACTAATTTGATTTCAGGTAAAAGAAGGGCATTCAAGGATCAACTATTCCTGAAATTGATGAAGAGTAGAGAATAATTGCTGTAAGGTAGGAAAGGGAGAATTCAGCAGGTATTTACATTTGGTCAAATGAATCCAGCCTTTCAGCAATTAGATGGGCTAGCTTGTATACCAGGATATTTATTGGAGAAGGAATTCTCTATTTTATGGGTTCAAGTTTTTCTCCTAAGGTTCTCACGTGAGCTCAAAACTCCATATTCCCAGCTGGGTATTTCGGTATAAGCTATATCACATTCCTTTTTGGTTTGGGTATCACTACCTATGGTGGTCCATTGCCGTAGGTAATCCCCTGGCTGCAGCTACCAGTATTCTCTTTTCTCCCTATACCTTTAAGTTCCTTTTTTATGTG
>JBCDBC010000364.1:0-5585 GCA_039184535.1 Bacteroidota bacterium
CAAGGACAGGATGGCGCGATAAATCCGTACATCGATAGGAATAGCATAGCCAAGGTGAAAAACCTTGGGGAGAACACCTTTAGTGTGAGGGTACAGGAAGATTATGAAGTTCTTCAGACCATCACCTTAAAGGCTGGAGAAAAGCAATCCATTCCCCTTTCTCCAGGTAAGGAGATCTACTTTGATAGCGATTTGCCAGCCGAAGCTGGGATTGCCTTTGTGAAGGCGAAGTAGTATTAGCTAAGCGTTAGATTTTCCTTTCCAATCATTGTCGATGGAGTTTTGCCCTCAGCTAGGAGGGCGGCATTTTCCATAAAACTGTTGTATATTCATTTCAAGAGGGTTTTCTGCTTTCAGAAGATTCTCTCGACAATGCGTATACATGGAAGCCACCATCACCCATATTCAGGACCTAATTACCGAAAATGAAATTGATAAGGCCCTCAAGAAACTGAGAACCATTTTCTCCATTTCAGAATCTGAACTGGTCAATGATGTCATTCTCATATCCGGCCAATTCAAAAAGCTTAAGTCAGATAAGCGAAAAGGGATCATTGATAGTGCTGAAGAAAACCTGAGGCACAACAGAATCCTCCATTCCGTTCTCTCCCTCCTGGATGAGATGAAAGCAGATCCTGAACAGTTTGCTGCCTATACCCAAACCCAAAATAAACTGGATGAGTCTGTGAAGGTTAGGGGAAAAGAAGAACTCCCCTACTGGATTAAGGATGCTCTTTTTGAGAGAATCACCTATGTGAAAGAGAAGAATGTACTGGTAAAGGCACTTTGGGTAGATGATAACCCCCATTATAATATCAATGAAACGGAAGTTCTTTCCTCATTTGGGCTAGTGGTGGATACAGCCCTTTCCTCCGATGAAGCACTTCAAATGTTGGGCAATGAGAAGTACGATCTCATGCTGTCAGATATGAGGAGGGGAGAAATGCCAGATGAGGGAATTAAGTTCCACAGGAGCTTGTTAACTAAAGGGATAGATATCCCCACCATATTTTATGCTGCGGGTTTTGATAGAAGGCTAGGCGTTCCCCCTTATGCATTTGGGATGACGAATATGCCCAATGAACTCATTCACCTTGTCCTGGATGTCATAGAGAGAAAATACTAAGCCCAATTGATAAGCACTAACATCATGAAAAAGCTTCCCCTTCTGGTTTATCTATTCCTCATTTGCTTTGGGTCTTCTAGGGCTCAGGTAAAAGTGATACTGGATACGGACCCCTCAGCTGATCCGGATGATGTAGGCTGCATGGCTATGCTCCACAACATGGCTACTAATGGAGAATGCGAAATCCTGGCCATGATCAATTCCACTCATTACAAGCAGTCTGCTATGAGTATCAGTGGCATCAATATGTATTATAATCGTTCTGCTATTCCTGTAGGAGATTATAAAGGCTACGCTGAAAAGCTTCCATCTACCCCTAATAACTATGATTCTCACTTAGCGAAGGTCTATCCTCGTACCCTAAGCTCATGGAAGGCAGCAGAGGATGGGGTTCAACTTTATAGAGAAGTATTAGCGAGTGCTGAAGATACCAGCATTACGGTGGTGATCATTGGGACCATGCATAATTTTTATGGCTTGCTACAGTCGGAAGGAGGTCAGTTTAGTGACTTAGACGGACCAGCCTTGGTGAAGCAAAAGGTGAAGCAGGTGGTGACCATGGGGGGCAACTTCATAGAGGGGAAAGGCTATGATAGAACCAACTGGGGCGGAGCAGATAAGCTGTGCGCTTACACAGATTGGTCCTGCCTGAATGAGGAGAGAAACAGAATGTGTAGATATGTGATTGAGAATTGTCCGGCACCCTTTATGGCGTCAGGTTGGGAAGTAGGCTGTGGGGATTATTACAACGCTAATTACGGCAATGTTATCACGGGTCAAGGGCTGAGAAAACTGGACACGACTCACATCTTAAGGAGGAGCTATGAATACCACTTCCTGACCAGAGGGGAAACTGAAAATATCAGTAGGCATAGCAATGACCAGTGTGCCCTACACTTTGCCATCAGAGGAGAAAGAAACAACTACACTGCCTACCCAAATGGCAAGATTACGTTATCTGAGTCGGGTGTATGTACCTGGGAGGAAATTAATGGGTTCAGCCAAGGCTACATCCAAAAAGCCAGGGACAAGGACTTAATAGCAGAAGAGATAGAAGCGCTCATGATGCAGGAAATACCTGAAATAGATATGAGTCCGCCTTCAGTACCACAAGAACTTGCTATGGAGAAAGAAGATGGACAGATCAGGCTGAGCTGGGAAGCGGCTGAGGATGATACGGAAGGAGGTTGGGTAGTAGCTTACAGAATTTTTGCGGAAGATGAGTGGATAGCTACTGCATATGGTACCCAGGCCTTTCTCAGTCCGGAGAGCCTATCAGGAAATAAATTAGAAATACGAGCAGTCAATGCTTCAGGTATAGAAAGTGAATCTGCCTGGCTGACACTACCTTAAAGGATAACCAATACATGTGTTCCACATAAGGGCTTTCTACTTTGACATGCTCAGTAATCAATGCTCTCCAAACGACTATACTAAAAGGATTTTCTCTTAACTAACACTACTACATGAAAGAATTTGACATCATCATAAAGGAAGCCACCAAAGGCATGGGGTTTACCCCTAACAGCCTTTACTCATTAGGGAAAAAGCCCAACATCCTCGGTTCATTCTCCCTTTTAGTGGCTAACATTAAAGGCTTTTCTTCTTCAGATACCTCAGCCTGGACAGGTATTAAGCTCATGATCAAGAATATGCGCTGGACTCTTAAGGCTAAGAAGAATAGTCATTTAGAGGTGCCCACCTACCTGAAGGATTTGGTTTCCCTGATAGCCAGTAGTGCTGCCGGATGTCGGTATTGCCAGGCGCATACAGCCCATGCTGCCCATATGAGTGGGGTAGAGGTAGAGAAGATTCAGAAGGTGTGGGAGTTTCAGACGTCAGACCTATTCTCCGCTGAAGAGAAAGCTGCTCTGGCATTTGCCATGGCAGCAGCAACTGTCCCTAATCAGGTTACGCCTGAGCATCACGAAGCGCTACAGAAACATTTCACAGAAGGGCAGATAACTGAAATCATGGCTACGGTAGCTCTATTTGGCTTCCTGAACAGATGGAATGATTCCATGGCCACTCAGCTTGAGGATGAACCCTTTCAGTTTGCCCAACGGTATTTGTCAAAAAATTGGGAAGCCGGAAAACATAGGTCTGGCTAGAGTAATTTATTTTGAGTTTATAATAGAATCGAATCTATGTCAGCCTATCCTATTTCTCTTATTAATCTTTCCGATAAAAGATAGCTATAAGAATAAATTCTGGGAGGTCGCCTCACTACTGGTCGTGGGCGGGTTGTGGAGATGCATTGGTGAGGTAAAGCATTTTTGTTAGGGCGAATGCTAAAATGATAGCACAGGGTTGATATGGAAGGCCCGCGGCAGCGTCGTAACACTGGCTATCAAATAGCTCTTAATCAAATCTTAGTTTAATTTAGTATCTTCTGTCCTTACTCGACTAAGAACTACACATCATGGCGACTACTACTAACGAATTTGCAAAGGGATGGCCTGTCCTTTTGGCCTCCTTTATTGGGATAGGCGTAGGTATCACTTCCATAGCATATTATTCAAACGGCATCTGGGTACTACCCTGGCAGGCAGAATTTGGCTGGAGCCGGGCACAAATAGGCCTGGGACAAGGGTTGGCAGCCTTAGTGCTAGTGGTGGGCTCCCCCTTTGCAGGCTCCATGATAGATAAATACGGTCTCAGAAATCTTACTGCCCTTTCTCTTTTCCTTTACGGAATAGGGTATCTTCTTTTCAGTTATATGAGTGGACCTATCTGGTTATTTTATCTCATAGCCCTCATGTTTGCCTTTTCGGCCTTGCTAACCACGCCCTTAGGCTTCACCCGTTCCATCAATGCCTGGTTTCATAAGAACAGGGGCCTCGCCCTAGGCTTGGGCATGACCTCAACGGGGCTAGGGGGATTTTTAGTCCCAAAATACCTTACACTTTATGTAGAAGAACACGGCTGGCGAGCAGGATATGTAGCCCTATTTATGATCGTGATGATAGCTGTACCTTTGGTTTGGTTACTTCTCAAGAAAGAAGTGCCTCCAGCAGAAGAGGCGACTGAAAAGGACAAAGAAAGAATGCTCACAGGTATTACCCTGAAAGAAGCAGTTAAGCAGCCTGTTTTCTGGATGATAGCAGCTATTTTTGTGTTTATCGCTGTAGGTATTTTAGGCCTGATCCCCAGCTTTATTCCGCTCTTACAGGATACAGGAATGACCCTAACAGAGGCTGGACAATTTGCAGGGATTTTAGGGCTCTCAGTCATGGCGGGTCGTATCCTTACCGGCTTTCTCATAGATAGATTCTTTGCACCCAGAGTAATTACCGTAGTGTTTACCTTGGTAGCTTCAGGCCTCTTGGCATTGACATTGTACGGGGCCGAGTACGCTTTATATACTGCCATAGCGTTAGGTTTTGCCGTAGGAGCAGAGGTGGATCTGATAGGCTATCTTAGCGTGAGGTACTTTGGGTTGAAACATTACGGTGCTATTTATGGGACTTACTTTAGCCTATTTAACCTTGGGGCAGTCATAAGCCCTCCTGCAGCGGGCTTTATTTGGGACAAAACAGGTGATTACAATCTGGCCTTGATGATAGCTATAGGCCTGATCGTTACTGCGGTAGTAATTTCTCTTTTCATGCCCAAATTTCCTGATTCTACGCCTGCACACTAATACCTGTACATACATGAAAATCATAGACCTGTCCAAAACCATCCAATATAATCCGGGCGACCCCTTCTTCATGAAGGTGAAGATCAAGCATAAACCCCATAATAAGTCGCGCTTACTCATTCGCTTATTAGGACTCCCCTTTAAGCTTTTTCCGCAGAAGTTTCTTGGTTGGGCAGATGATGAGATCCGCAAAATGGGGGTACACTCCACTACCCACATAGATGCGCCCTGGCATTATGCGCCCACCTCAGAAGGGAAACCCGCCAAAACCATTGATCAGGTACCCCTAGAATGGTGCTATGGTCCCGGCGTGGTTATAGACATGAGCCATAAAGAAGACTTTGAGCCTATCACATCAGCAGATCTCATTTCCTTTCTGGAGAATCACCAGATTCAGCTAGAGAAAGGGATGATTGTCCTTATCAAAACAGGTAGGGATAAACATATGGGCACCAGGAAGTTCTTTACCCTTGGAACGGGCATGAGTGCGGAAGCCACAGAATGGCTCATTAACCAAGGCATCAAAGTGATGGGCATAGACCAGTGGGGTTGGGACCTTCCCCTCCCTTACCTCATAGAACAAGCTAAAAAGAGCCAAAACGCCGCACTCTTCTGGGAAGCCCACCTTGTAGGCGTAGACTACGAATACTGCCACATGGAACAGCTCACCAACCTGGATGCCTTACCCATCACAGGCTTTGATGTGGCCTGCTTCCCAATCAAGATTAAGGGAGGTTCCGCAGCTCCGGCCAGGGTAGTGGGGATAGTGAGGGAGTAGAAATTGTGGCCTCAAGATATCCAGAGATGTTATGTCTC
>JBCDBC010000365.1:0-5575 GCA_039184535.1 Bacteroidota bacterium
AGGATTTTTCAACCAGACAGGCCAGGATGCAACTGAGCACATGGACGATCTAATCAACCATATACATTACGTGGTATCAAGATTTTTCTTCAGAAATGCAGCATTACATGGTAGAGTGCATTTTGCCGGAAGAACTTCCGGCTGAATTTGTGCTTTTGATTCCCAGACAGCGTGAAGCCGTGAAGAAGATGATGGTCAAAGGCACTATTAGTTCTTACACATTGGCTGAAGATCGCAGCAAATTATGGATAGTCTTTAAATCCGCTACCAAGGAGAAAGCGGCAGACTCTTTTGAGAGCCTTCCCCTGGCCAAGTTCATGACATATTCGTTGGCAGAAACGGCTGTCCACAGAATAGTCTCCCATGTCCAGGTGCACTATCTGTGCATGAATTAAGGAATGTTCATCCTTTTTCTCATTATCCCTATTCTCATTTGTTGAAAAATTCTACACTCCAATCATTAATGAACACTAATCACTTAAAGTATTACTTTAATCCTGAATAATTTGCTATTTTTGAGAATGGTTTTTCAGGAATATTAACCCGCGGAGAGTGTCGAATCTGTTTGAACAAAAACCAACCTTCAGGAAACATCTCAACAATCCTGAAACCCGAAAGAAAATTCTGATTACTTCGGGTGTCCTTTTGGGCAGCATACTCCTGTTTATTCTCGCAATCTTTATAAGTGTCCGATTTGAGTGGGTAGGAAAACTCCCTACAAAAGAAGAGCTATCGAGCATAGACACAGACCTGGCTACAGAAATTTTTAGCTCAGAAGATAAGCTGCTGGGAAAGTTTTACACCACCCACAGGTCAGAAACCTCCTATGATGAAATCCCCGACCACCTGATTTATGCCTTGATAGCTACGGAAGATGCCCGTTTCTACAAGCATAACGGTGTGGACATCATGTCTATGTTCAGGGTGTTTTTCAAGTCTATTCTCCTGAGAAACCAGAACAGTGGGGGTGGTAGTACCATCAGTCAGCAGCTAGCTAAAAACCTGTATCCCAGAGAGAAATACAAAGTAGCCAGTCTACTTGTCAATAAGATCAGAGAAGCCATCATAGCGAAAAGGCTGGAGAAGCTATATCCCAAGGAAGAAATCATTACCCTATACTTAAATACAGTTAGTTTTGGAGAGAATACCTTCGGGATAGATGTAGCTGCTAGAAGGTTCTTCAATACCTCTCCTGCCTTCCTGAAACCAGAAGAATCAGCTGTGCTAGTGGGAATGCTAAAAGCCACTACAGCCTATAATCCTCGTATTAATCAGGCCAGATCTGAGGCCAGAAGAAATACCGTCCTCAGCCAGATGAATAAGTACGGCTTCATAGATTTTGCAGAAGCAGACTCTCTCCAGAGACTACCCATACAGCTTGACTATACCCTGGTAAATCAGCATGATGGTCCTGCCCCCTATTTCAGGGACTTTCTCAAGCAGGAATTAAATCAAGTCCTCAAAGGACTATCAAAACCCGATGGTACTCCTTACAGCATTTATGCAGATGGGCTGAAGATTTATACCACCATAGATACAGAGCTTCAGGCTTTGGGAGAAAAAGCGGTTAGAGAAGAAATAGCCAAGCTTCAGAAAAGCTATGATCAGCATAGCAGACCAGACTACCACAAAGCAGCTAATACTGACATGATCAGGCAGGCGGTAAAAAAGTCTGACAGATATAAAAAGCTGAGTAAGCAAGGATATTCGGAGGTAGAGATAGATTCTATTTTCAAGGTACCCTTAAGAATGGAAATATTCCACTGGACAGGCCTTCAGGAAAAAGAAATGAGTCCACTGGATTCTATCATCTATTACCAGTATTTTCTTCATGCGGGTCTTCTGTCTATGGATCCTCATTCCGGTCATATTAAAGCATGGGTAGGCGGAATCAACCATAGGTATTTCCAGTATGACCATGTTACCTCCACCAGACAGGTAGGTTCTACGTTTAAGCCCATCGTATATACTGCCGCCCTGGAGAAAGGACTTTCTCCCTGTAGGTATATCTCTAACGAGAAGGCTTATTTTGCTTCCTATGAGAACTGGTCACCCAGAAATTCTGACAATGAATATGGGGGAGAATATTCTATGGAAGGCGGCCTCACCCACTCTATTAATGTAGTAGCGGTAAACCTCATGATGGAGACAGGTATCCCTAATGTGGTAGCCTTAGCCAAACAAATGGGAATCTCCCATAAGCTTCCGGAGGTACCCTCTCTAGCCTTAGGAACAGCAGATCTTTCTCTCTATGAAATGGTTTCCTCCTACAGCACCCTGACCAATGGTGGCTATAAGGTGAAGCCTGTGAGTATACTCAAGATTGAGAATCGTGCGGGAGAAGTGATATATGAAACAGAAAGATTTACTTCTGAACGCATCATCTCCCGCCAAAGCTCTCAGATCATCACCCAAATGCTGAGGAGCGTAGTTAACCGAGGTACAGGTTCAGGCCTCAGGTTCAGATATGGATATAAGGGAGAAGTTGCGGGAAAAACGGGGACTACCCAGGATCAGGCAGATGGGTGGTTTATAGGAGCCACCCCCAAACTGGTAACGGGTGTTTGGGTAGGCGGGGAAGACAGGAGGGTTCACTTTAAAACCCTCAGCAGAGGACAAGGAGCCCGTACTGCCATGCCTATCTGGGCTAATTACATGAATGCGCTCTCCAAAGAGCCTTCCTACAGATACATCGCCAAAGCAGACTTCCCTCCTATCAATCCCATAGTGGCTGAGCAAATGTCCTGTGATCAATTCCAGTTTCTCCTGAGAATGACGGATTTCAAAGAATGGTGGAGAAGGCAAAATGAGAGTCAGCGAAATGATCCTTTTTCGCAAGGTAGACAGTATCAGAACTATCAGGAGCCTAATCAAATCCGAATTAACATAAGTAGAGAAGGCTTGTCTATCATCCCCGGCCAAAGAAGAAGGAATCAAAATCAGAATCAGAACAGAAGCCGTGTTCAGAGAAGGGCTAATCCCTACAGGCCCAGCAGACAATAGTCAAGATAGGTTGGTGAGGAATCCTGAAGCATTTGCTATGTGCTTGGCCCGCTTAGTCCCATCCATCTTCATAGCCGTTCTTACCATCATCGCCCATCTAGGATTCTTGGCTAGCTCAGCAGAATGGTCAAAGATGAATTTCCAGTACAAGCCATCCCAAATATCAGCCCATTCACCAGTTTTGTAGTGGCTCATTTTCCGTACGTAATTAGACCCACTGAAATAAGGCTTGGTAGTGATCAGGCCCCCATCAGCATGCTGGCTCATGGCATAGACGTTCGGTACCATGACCCAATCATAGGAGTCTATAAACATCTCCATAAACCACTTATAGATCTCGTCAGGATGAAACTCACATAAAAACATAAATCCTCCAAGAACCATCAGCCTCTCAATGTGATGGCAGTAAGCATAGTCCACTGTCCTGTTGATGCTGATATCCAAAGGTTTTATCCCTGTACTCCCATCATAGAATGAAGTGGGGATTTTTCGGCTATGCTTCCAGTGGTTGGTGGTACGCATTTCAACTCCATGTACCTCGTAACTATACCTGATAAACTCCCTCCAACCAATAATCTGTCTGACAAAGCCTTCAAGAGAAGGCATAGGGATACCTCGCTCTTTGTGATGGTAAAGTGCTTTGCGGATGATCTTCATGGGATCCAGTAAGCCTATATTCAGCATGGGAGTTAGTACACCATGGAAAAGAAAAGTCCCTTCCTCCAGAATTGCATCTTCATAGGGGCCAAACAGAAAAAATCTCTTTTGGAAAAATTCTTCCAGCCATCCCTCAGCCTCAGTATGTGTTATCGGATAGTGTAAGGGTGCTATTTTTCCTGGATGCTCAGAAAATTGTTCTTTTACATATTCAGTTGCTTCTTCTGTAAAAGCATTAGAAGGAGAAGCCGGTACATTAGGAATATTCCCTATCTCTTTTTTAGGGATTTTCTTCCGATTCTCCTCATCAAAGCTCCACTTACCTCCCCATGGAGCTAAAGACTCATCTACCATAATCCCTAGGCGCTTCCGCTGATACTTATAGAAATCAGCCATCAGCATACGCTTTTTATTTCGGAAGAACATCTCACTTTCTTCTACTGAGTTAATGAAGTTAGGTGAGTCCGACTCTTCTATTACTATTTCTAATTTCAAGGCACTATTACGGATAAACTTTCTCAAGTCAAAATCTACCGGATCAGCCAAGTAAATTTTCCGAATTTTATAGGCCTGAAAAAAGCCTTCAAGAGAATAATCTGATGCAAGCTCTGAGAAATCAATGTAGTGCACTTCATATCCCTTCTCCCCTAAGGAAGCGCCGTAGTACTTCATACTGGCTCTGTGGAGAACCAGTTTTTGCTTATGGAACTTAATGTCAAATCTGGCATTATAGAAAAACAGGGGATGTTCCAGAAGGAAGACAGGTCTATCAACATCTATGGAAGGATGGTTTTTGAAAAGCTGATGAGGAAAAACAAGGGTGGCTTCCATAAGACATGTTTACATGATTGCCTATCATTTACCAATAACCAATTTGAATATAGGTAAACCCTTGAAGGTTGAAATGGTTTTCTCTATATGTTTGGAAATTGCTTTTAGGCTATGGCTTCCGGGAGCAAAATCTAGAGGTGAATCTGGACCACGAAAGAAAATATACCATTCCTCCCAAAATATTACAGGGAACATATAACAATTTCCCTATTCGATTGTCTAAATGATAGTCCTCAAAGGCTTTAAACTAGGTTTTTCAAATCGTACTTGTTCAATTGCCTGTTTATTTGTTGATTCACATAAATTTGTAACAATACCAAAGTCTGATTTTTGCCCAAAATAAAGGCCGAAAATACTTTCCATTATGCTAGGACAGACCACAAGCTCCAGAAGAGTAAAATTCAAGAGTACACCCGAAAAAGATAAATTTGCAAAGGCATTAAGAATTGCCATCGCAACCTATTTTAAGGAAAATAAGATTTCTAAATACGGAAATCGCGAGATGCATATAAAGACCATTTTTGCAGCCGTTGCTTGGCTCAGTGTATATGCTCTCATTATGTCTAATATACTTAGCCATAACGTATTACTATTATGGTTAGGATTCACCTTACTAGGATATGTAAACATCTTCATCGCTTTCAATATAGGCCATGATGCTTGTCACAATGCATATTCCGGTAATATGAAGGTGAATAAGAGAATGTCTTATGCGATGAATTTCATAGGTGCTAATTCCTACTTATTTAGGATGATGCATAACGCCCACCACCAGTACGTAAATATTCACGGGACTGATGTAACCTTAGAAACGCATGGACTATTCAGATTCACTCCTGATGAACCGTACAAGCCTCTTCATAGGTTTCAGCACATCTATACGCCTATTTTGTATTCATTAGCTGCTGTACATTGGACCATCGTAAAGGACTTTAAGTGGTTCTTTGGAGAAACTCATATTGGAAACAATAAGCACATCAAACACTCTAACAAAGAGTTCATCATCCTAGTGCTTTCAAAAGTAGTTCACTTTGGACTTCATGTAGCCTTACCTTTAATCTTCTTGGATGCAGCATGGTGGGCC